>JACMKO010000400.1 GCA_014380065.1 Leptolyngbya sp. ES-bin-22
ACCGCAACAATACCTGTCCTGCTCTGCTCAGCAGCAAGAACCAACTCTACCAGTGCAGCATCCTCCTGGGTTGACACCTGGGCATAGCGTCAAGATTACACCACAGTATTAAGGTAACGCAGAAGGTGAAATGTACCACCAACGTTGTTGAAGATTGGTGTCTGACCTGCCCAAAGTCAAAAGGTCCGATGTCCACGAGACTCATCCCATTCCCCGATTAAATTCGCATAGACCTGTGTTTGTTATGAAGTGGTACAAATCACTGAAGTTCAGCCCACGAGTAGCTTTGTTTGCGAAGTGCATCAGTGCATCGCACACACGATAAGGATCATTGCTGATTGATATTAGTGGCGATGCCCCAGTTCATATAGCGGCAGTTTTAAAGGATCTTTGCATGAGTATACAAACCGTTTCGACTACGCCCTTTATTGACCAAAAGCCTGGAACCTCTGGGCTGCGTAAGAAAGTACCTACCTTTCAGCAACCGCATTACCTGGAGAATTTTGTTCAGGCTATTTTTGACAGCTTAGAAGGGTTTCAGGGGCAAACGCTGGTTGTGGGTGGAGACGGTCGCTATTACAACCGCGAAGCCATTCAAGTCATCTTGAAGATGGCAGTAGCAAATGGTTTTGGGCAGGTGTTAGTGGGGCAGGGGGGCATTCTTTCGACACCCGCTGCCTCTTGTATCATCCGTAAAAATCATGCCTTTGGCGGCATTATTTTGTCTGCCAGCCACAATCCGGGTGGTCCGACAGAAGATTTTGGCATTAAGTACAACATTGGCAACGGCGGTCCTGCACCGGAAAAAGTGACGGAGGCAATGTTTGCACACAGTAAGACGATCGCGCAGTACAAAATTCTGGACGCACCTGATATTGATCTGGACACGATCGGCAGTTTCCCCTTGGGCAACAGCACTGTTCAAGTGATTGACTCGGTTACTGACTACGCAGCACTGATGGAGTCGCTGTTTGACTTCGATCGCATCCGCAAACTCCTCACTAGCGGTCAGTTTCGCATGTGCATGGATTCTCTCCACGCCGTCACCGGACCTTATGCCCATGCCTTGTTTGAAAAGACGTTAGGCGCACCCGCTGGTACTGTGCAAAACGGTATTCCGCTAGAAGACTTTGGGGGTGGGCATCCTGATCCCAACCTGGTGTACGCCCACGACCTCGTTGAGGTGTTGTTTGGCGACAATGCACCAGATTTTGGCGCAGCCTCAGATGGAGACGGCGATCGTAATATGATTCTCGGTCGTCACTTTTTTGTCAACCCCAGCGACAGCCTCGCGGTGCTTGCTGCCAACGCCAAACTGGTTCCTGGCTATAAAGACGGTCTGGCAGGCATTGCACGCTCAATGCCGACGAGTCAGGCAGCCGATCGTGTGGCTGAGCGCCTTGGCATTGAGTCGTATGAAACGCCGACAGGCTGGAAGTTCTTTGGCAATTTGCTCGACGCAGGCAAGGTCACGCTTTGCGGTGAAGAAAGCTTTGGCACTGGCTCTAACCACGTCCGCGAAAAAGATGGGCTGTGGGCAGTGCTGTTCTGGCTCAACATTTTGGCAGTGCGGCAAGAGTCGGTTGAACAGATTGTGACGGAACACTGGCAGCAGTACGGGCGCAACTTCTACTCGCGCCATGACTACGAAGGTGTAGACAGCGATCGTGCCGCCACTCTCATGAAAGGTGTGCACGAGCAAATGCCCACGCTGAAGGGCAAAAAGTTTGGGGCTTACGAAGTCGATTACACCGATGACTTCAGCTATACCGATCCGATCGATGGCAGCGTCAGCACCAATCAAGGCGTTCGTATTGGCTTTACAGATGGCTCTCGCATTGTGTTCCGGCTCTCTGGCACGGGCACCCAGGGCGCAACGCTACGGCTTTACCTGGAAAGCTACGAACCCAACATCGCGAAGCATCAAGTTGATCCGCAGCAGGCGCTTGCTGACCTCATCACGATCGCGGATACCATTGCTGGCATTCACACCCATACAGGCATGGAGAAGCCGACAGTGATTACCTAATAGGTTAAAGCTGGTTAAGCAATAGTTATGAAACTGAGTAGTAGGTGAAGACAGGTATTTGAGGGTTTGGATCAGTATTTATGGGTTCAGTTGGTTTGAGATTGCTGCCAGAACAAAGTTTCAAGGCGATCAGTTAGGTGATGGACGTAAGTTGTGTTCGATAGCTTGATTTGAAAAGTCTTATACATGTCTTGGGAACCTGCCGTGATAGAGCATCAAGAAACTATTGAATCCTTGCTACGAGATTTAAATACAGCCAGCAAGTTGGTAGATGGGGCGGCGACGAAAGCCAAACAGTTAGAACACTATCTTGATCGATCGCGCTTTGTACAAGAAGCTGGAAAAACACTGGTTCAGATCTTTGAGCTAGAAGCAGAGCTTTTCGATCTAGAGCCAACACTGACATACAACTTTCTGAGACCTTCACTTAATGCCGTTGATCTCAATGCCGCCTTGGAACGGCTGTTGTCACAAGCTCAGTCAATCCGCGAAAACACAGTTCGAGAATTCAAGAGTTATATGACGGATGAAGTCGCATCCCAGTTTGCCTTAGCCTGTGAATCTGGAGCGGGATCTAGTTTTGCCGAGATGTGGTGGCATCAACAACAGAAGCCTTTTTTCCCTGTAGTTCGGGTTTACCGATTTCTCACGCATGAGCGACGCTATATGCGCTATCAAAGCGCTAAAGCTTTGGAGGAACGATTTGGAGTAATAATTTGGGATAGTGAGAGAGGTGATGTGTCTCTAGAGATTGCAGAACAGTGGTTTGATGATTGGTTATTGCTTGAAGCGACAGAAGAAAGTGCTGCACCAGAGTAATGAGTCTAGTCGGCTCAGTTCAAGAGATTGTCTGTATCTGGTGAGTTTGGACATAATCAGTGGTCGATGGTTCGCTCATAGCTGATGCTGACTGCTGATAGCTAATCAAGCTCACACATCGAGATTAATCCAACCATTGCGCGTCACCTGATACAGTGCCTGGAAGCGAGTTTTGGCGTTGAGCTTCACCAGGAGGTTGTTGATGTGAAATTTGACGGTGCGTTCGCTAATATGCAGCGTGTTGGCAATGTCACGATCGCGCAGCCCCTCAGCCAGTAACGTCATAACCTCCTGTTCGCGCTCAGAAAGCCGCTTTGTGTCTGCGTCTGGTTTTAAAGTCAAGCCCCAGGTTTCTCCTTGGGTTACGGCTTCCACAGCAGCACGTAATTGGGTAGGGGCGATCGTCAAATCAAGCTTGGCTCTCGCCTGTTTGGGGATTGGTTGAGCCTGCGTCTGCACCCATAAAAGCGGGTTAGATGTCTCCATCGGGGAAGAAGCATCCATCAGAACAGGCACGGCTGTATCGTCTGCCGTCTCACAGACAGTCAAGCCTGCCAGGTAGGCTTGATGCGTAAACGCCATTTGTAAGACGGGTGAGACGCACTGGATGTGCAAGCGGGGTCCCAGTACGCAGCCAGGATAGGGCACTGTGAGCAAAACCTGCACAGCACGCTGATCTGTACCCGCATAGCTTTGTAAACGTCCCCCCAAACAGGTTACGGCAAACAAGAGTTCGCTAAAGGGCGAGGCGCTGTTCTTGCCATGAGGCGGTACTTTGAGCATGAGAGACGATGCCATCGCTTCCAGAGAAATGGATGCAGCACCATACGTGAGGCGGCAGTACATGCATTGCATTTCGCCCAAAATTTCCGCTGCCCTGAGAAACAGGTACGTGAGCGGTGCTGATAAGGGGATCTCGGTGCCCACGAGTGTAGGGCGCACATTAGCTAAAAGGCTCGCTAGCTGCTCAGACAACGGACTACGGCTCGCAGAATAAAGCTTAGGAGCCGCCTGCCATGCTTGCTTTTCTTGCTGCCACGCGTGTTTTTCTTGCTGGTAATGCAGCGCAATTTCCAGGGCGATCGCGACTGTAGCACAAAGGCTCTGTAAGACTTCCAGAAATTCTGGAGCCATCGGTTGACGATTGAAGACGGCTAGCACTCCAACTACATCGCCACCTGCTGTCAACGGATAGCCAGCAAAGCCATGAATCCCATTTGCGATCGCCCAGTCTCGATCGCGCACCCAGGTTTCGTTAGCTAACGCATTGCTCAAAAACGGAATCCCATTTTGAGCGATTTTGCCGACTTTGAACGCACCCATCGGCACTCTGGCAAACGAGCCGTCGATGCGGGTATACATGCCAGAAGAGGCAACCAAACTCAACGCAGTGCGATCGGCTGCAACTAACCAGATACGGGCAAACGCACAGCCAAACTCTGCCACCATACCGTCCGTCACTCGACGCGCGATCGCCTCTGGTTCCAGACAACCACTGAGACTGCGGGCAATTTCATTGCCTTGCTGCAAATCAAATAAAAGACGAGTTGAGTCCAGGAATCCAGAGGTCGGCTCAGGCACGAGCAACGTCTACCAAAGCTACTCTTCCCATTGAGACGCAACTACATCACTGACTTTGTATCTAGCAATACAATTCAGCGGTATCACAAACGCATAGCTAGACAGCTTAGGTTATCGTAGAAACATTTTGTCGGGACGCTATATGTAATGTCCCTACAAAAGACGACCGCGTAGTTAAAGCACAACCAAACAGTCAACGGTGCCGATACACTCAAGGAGCACCATAGCTCACATGATGAGTGCTTTTTCCAATTGAATTAGTAACGCTTTGATACGGTCTTTGTGAGCGATTGTTTTGCCACTGGTGCTCTTGAGCAATCGCATTCCTTGTCTCATCTATCACCGAATCTCTATCATTCCAACCCAACGGATCAACAGATATTTCTAGTAAATCAGCCACACAGCTTCGTGAGTTTTGGTCATCGCATCTATCTGTGGCATGATCTTCAACAAACTCTCTTTGTTCATCGGTTTGAGCCAGCGCTCCAGCTTGCTCCATGTCTCTACGCGAATCACTCCGCTGAGCTTGATGAAGGCATTCTTCATAGCGCCGTCGTTTCAAAGTACACTGACGAGCATATTCTTCTAAACTTGAATCAGCTAATAACGACATAATAAAGCCATCCTTCTAAAGTTTTAGATCTGCACGTTGGAACCGTTCTAGTTTTTGTTAAGGCAGATTGCAAGCGGCGAGATGCAATACCTCAGTACACCAATCAGGTTTGCTAATCAATCAAGTTTTAAAGTGCCAGTTCTCGGAGTAGCTGAAGAGTGAATAAACGAGATTGACTTACTGTCAAAAGAAGCGGTCTCCCGCCTCATTTAATATCGCTCTTCTTCATTCTGTTGACTACGGCAAAGGCGTTATTTTTGGCTTAATGTAGCTTTCAAAACGGGGATCGCCCACCAGGTAGGCGTTAGCAGCACGTTAAGATCTCTAACCAATTGTTGCGCTATATAAAATTCCTTTAAGCTAAGGAACAAGAATTTAATCACCTCGGCGTTTTCCGTAGGGGCGCACAGCCGTGCGCCCCTACCTACGAACAATTTGTCGGTTTTATTTAATCCACGATCCTAAATCCGTACGGTGGTGCTCGATCGCATCCGTATAGTGGCTCGTTATGATGGCTGAAGCTGAGACGTATTCACGGCAAGAAACTGTTGCATAAAGCGATCGGCAAGCGGCGCAACCAACGGCGAATGCAATGATGCTTCGGTCAAAAGTTGAGCCAGCGTCGTGTCATAGATCTGGCTGTCCTCAAGTTCCTGTTC
>JACMKO010000401.1 GCA_014380065.1 Leptolyngbya sp. ES-bin-22
CGTGCTCTGGCATTACGTCCGCAAGTGTTGGTGTTGGATGAGCCGTTTGGCGCACTTGATCCCATTACGCGCGAAGAATTGCAGGAAGAACTGCTGAAAATCTGGACGGAGCATCGCGTCACCGTCTTGATGATTACTCACGACATTGATGAAGCACTGCTACTGGGCGATCGCCTGGTCATGATGACCAATGGTCCGGCAGCAAAGATCGGCGAAATTTTGACCATTCCCTTCCCTCGTCCGCGCGATCGTACCCATGTGATGGAAGACCCCAAGTACTACGAGTTACGCAACTATGCGCTGGACTTCCTGTACCACCGCTTTGCCCACGATGACGTTGAGTAGTGCTGGTCAACGGTAAGAGTTTGCACGTGTTTGCCTGTTGGATTCATGATCTCGGTTTGCGCTTTTGCCCCTCTGTAGAGATAACCAACGATTATGGTTCAAACCTCCACCTCATTGCCCGGTGACTGGTCTAATCGCATTCTTTGCTACTACGAAAACGCTACAAGCCAGGTCCAGATTGCCCGTATTGCTAATATTCCCAACTGGCTGTTTGAACGCGTCGTCTTTCCTCGCCAACGGTTGCTGTTTGAAGCACTGCCCGAGGCCTTGCTCGAAGTCCGTAGCTCTGCCGCGAGTCCATCACTACTCGATCAGATTCCCTGTTTGCGCTTGCAGGTGAGAGACGGTATCCGCAGTGGACTGAATCTTTCTAAGCCAACGATGGATAGTGCCTATGACTGACCCTATTAAAACCCTTTGCCCCTACTGTGGCGTTGGTTGCGGACTCGAAGTTTTGCCTCCGGCTACGTCGGGTAAGCCAGTCTCGCGGGATAAGCAGGGCACTCCCATCTGGCAGGCGCGGGGCGATCGCGCTCATCCGTCCAGTCAGGGCATGGTGTGCGTCAAAGGTGCCACGATTACTGAGTCGCTGCATAAAGATCGCCTGCTGTATCCAATGGTGCGCGACTCGCTGAAGGAGCCGTTTCGTCGTGCTACCTGGGACGAAGCACTGGGGCGTGTGGTCGATCGCATTCAAACCGTTCGCGCCACTCAAGGAGCTGATGCCTTATGCATGTACGGCTCTGGACAGTTCAACACTGAAGACTACTACGTTGCCCAAAAGCTGATGAAAGGCTTTCTTGGCACGAACAATTTCGATGCCAACTCGCGCCTCTGTATGTCTTCTGCTGTCGCAGGCTATGTTCAAAGCTTTGGCGCTGATGGCCCACCCTGCTGCTATGACGATTTAGATTTAACCGACTGTGCGTTTTTGATCGGCACGAACACGGCTGAATGCCATCCGATCATTTTTAACCGCTTACGGAAGCACCACAAGCAGAATAAGCACGTCAAGCTGATTGTGGTCGATCCGCGCAAAACTCAAACGGCAGACGCGGCTGATTTGCATCTGGCAATCAAGCCTGGAACGGATATTGATTTGCTAAACGGTCTTGCCTATCTACTGTTGTATCGCGGCTACTTGGATTCGGTGTTTGTCTCGAAGCACACCAACCATTTCACAGCGTTTGCCGAAGTGATTGAGGATTACAAACCAGAGCTAGTCGCTAAACGCTGCGGCATTTCAGTGGAGGATCTGGAAACTGCTGCACGGTATTGGGGCGAATCAAAGCGAGTACTGTCGATGTGGTCGATGGGCATCAACCAATCCAGTGAAGGCACGGCAAAGGTACGATCGATCATTAACCTGCACCTGATGACAGGACAAATCGGCAAACCAGGAGCAGGACCGTTTTCGCTGACGGGGCAACCCAACGCGATGGGTGGACGCGAGGCGGGTGGCTTATCCCATCTGCTGCCAGGGTATCGATCAGTCAAAAACCCCCAGCATCGCGCTGAGGTCGAAAACTTTTGGGGGCTGGAGCCAGGGCAAATTTCCTCAGAGCCAGGGCGCACTGCCTGGGATATGATCACGGGTCTAGAAGAGGGAGCCGTTCAGTTTCTGTGGATTGCAGCAACCAATCCTGTCGTGAGCATGCCGGATCTGGAACGCACTAAACGAGCCTTGTTGCGATCGCCCTTCACGGTTTACCAGGAAGCCTACTATCCGACCGAGACCTCCGCTTATGCCCATGTGCTGCTGCCTGCCGCTCAATGGAGTGAAGCACCCGGGACGATGACGAATTCGGAACGGCGAGTGACGCTGTGCCCGCAGTTTCGGACACCCCCTGGTGAAGCTCGCGCCGATTGGGTGATTTTCGCTGAAGTCGCGCGTCGATTAGGCTTTAGCAAGCCGTTTACCTTCAATGGTGCTGCTGATGTTCATGCTGAGTTTGTGCAGTTGACTCGCGGTCGTCCCTGCGATATGACAGGCATTACTCACGATCGCCTTCGTTATGAAGGTCCCTTACAGTGGCCCTGCACCAAAGGTGAAGATGAGGGCAATAGCATCCAAACGGAGAAGGGTAGATTCCGCTTTCCCTCTTTTATGCGGAATCCCCAAAAGCTCTCAGCCTCTCGCTTGGCGGCAAAGCGCTTATATATTGATCGTCAATTCCACACACCAGACGGTCGCGCTCGCTTCTCTGCTTACCATTCACGCGGCTTAGCAGAACCACCCGATGATTGCTATCCCTATGTGCTCACGACAGGGAGACTGTACGGGCACTGGCACACCCAAACCCGCAC
>JACMKO010000402.1 GCA_014380065.1 Leptolyngbya sp. ES-bin-22
GAGCAATCTTTCTCACCAAGCCTGCGTTTAACTGCACCAGTTGGTTGCGAATCTTGACCGAGGGCTGCTGATGGTAGGACATCAGCAATTCCATACCGCGAGAACGAATCGAGGGTTGAGTAGCCATCATCTGCAGGTCACCTTCACTTCAGTGTTGAGCTTATTGTTCTGCACAGGTGAGGGGGACAACCATCGTCAATTCACGGTACTGCTGAAGGAAGCCTCTCTAACAGTTCGGCATAAACACGTACCCCCTTTCGTTTGATCGATCAATTCAGCTTCATCATTAGGCGGCTATCAACGGGCAAATTGTCAGGCTTTACTGGAGCGGTTTCCCAAAAATTAGGCGAACATAGAGAGTATGACGATCCATTACTGTTTCTTAAACGAGAGCGTCCTGTGAGCAATACCAGTAACTTCCGGCAAGCCATGCGTGAGGCTAAAGGTCACGCACTCGTTGGTCCTAACGTGATTGCCAACGCGCTGCCCTGGTTGGGTGGTGGACTCGTACTAACGGCAGCAGGTACGTTTGGCGGTCTCAAAGTTTTACAAAACAATCCAGAGATCTTTTTTCCCACTGTGATTGGTGCAGTGGTTCTAGAACTCATTCTCTTTTTTGTGGCTTCTAGCGTTGCTGCAAAAGGTAACAACGCGGTGGCGCTGCCACTGTTAGCGACCTATAGCCTGCTGTCTGGGTATACACTCAGCGGTCTGGTGTCGATCGCACTGCGAACTCAGGGTGTGGGTGTTAATGGGGTCGGCATTGCGGCTCTGGGCTGCGGGATCGCGTTCATTGCAGGACGGCAGATTGGCTCCAACTTAAGCGATGCTGACGGTACAGCACTCGCTAAAACGGTGCGTCTCGGTATCATCGCTCTGTTTGTGGTGGTCTTGCTGCAATTTGGGCTGAGCTTCTTCGGTATCTACACGCCCACGTTTTTAGAGATTGCCATCTCAGGCATCGGTGTCCTGCTGTTTGCTGGCGCTGCTGTCGTTGATTTTTACATCCTGCCCCGTACCTACCGGGACGATCAGTATTTACCTGCTGCGTTGTCAATGTATTTGACCTACATTAACCTGTTTGTCTTTATTCTGCGGCTGCTGATCGCCTTGAATGGACGACGCTAGAGAGGTAACTCTGAGGCTGCTTGCATCTTTACACTTTGTTACAAAGACGCGATCAAACTTTTAAAAGACTGATGATTGCGTCTTTGTATTGGTCAATACCCTAAGCTAAGGGTCTAACTGTTTATCGTGTGCGATCGTGATCGAAACCCTCGGCATTAAACGGGACGTTGAATTGTTATCTGAGCGCCTGGGTAAAACTCAGGACTATCTTTGACGTACCCGCACTCACAGCTAAAATTCAAGATTTAGAACAAGTTGCTGCTCAGCCAGCGTTCTGGGACGATCAGGATAGTGCCCAGCGCACTCTGCAAGAGCTTAACGACCTCAAAGCGCATCTCCAGCAGCTAGACCAGTGGCAAGCAAATCTGGACGATGCTAGAGCGGTGCTAGAACTGTTGGAGCTAGAAGACGATGCCTCACTGCTCCAGGAAGCACACTCAAATGTGACGCAGCTCAGCCACGAACTCGACCAGTGGGAGCTTCAGCAACTGCTCTCTGGCACGTATGACCAGAAAGGGGCAGTCTTAACCATCAATGCAGGTGCAGGCGGCACCGATGCCCAAGATTGGGCTGAGATGCTGCTGCGCATGTATTTTCGCTGGGCAGAAGACCATCGCTATAAGGTGCATGAGGTCGAGCGATCGGATGGTGACGAAGCCGGAGTCAAATCCGTCACGCTCGAAATTGATGGACGCTACGCCTACGGCTATCTGAGATCCGAAAAAGGCACTCATCGCCTTGTGCGAATCTCGCCGTTCAATGCGAATGACAAGCGCCAGACGAGCTTTGCTGGAGTCGAAATCATGCCCCTCATTGACAACTCCGTGCAGCTTGACATTCCTGCCAAGGATCTGGAGATCACCACCACCCGAGCGGGCGGCAAAGGTGGGCAGAATGTGAACAAGGTCGAAACAGCCGTCCGGATTCTGCATGTTCCTACAGGGATTGCGGTGCGGTGTACTCAGGAGCGATCGCAGTTGCAAAACAAAGAGAAAGCTCTGGTCATTCTTAAAGCCAAGCTGCTGATCATTGCTCAGGAGCAAAAGGCAAAGGAAATTGCCGATATTCGCGGCGATATGGTCGAAGCGGCGTGGGGCAACCAAATCCGCAACTATGTGTTTCACCCGTATCAGATGGTGAAAGATCTCCGCACTGGCGTTGAAACGACGGCGATTACAGACGTGATGAATGGTGACCTTGACCCTTTTATTCAGGCATATCTACGCCAAGAATCCCAATTGGTTGACAACTAAAGTCGGCTATACGGTTCATCTCTAAAGCCTGTTTAATGGCTACTGGCAACTTTTTTAGAACCCACGTCTTCTACAGCCCGCGCCAAGAGCACTCGTCTCCTCAAGCTGATGAAGGTTTTGCGAAGACTAGCTGTAGAGTCTATAAAATATACATGCACACGTTTACGTGCCTCTGACAAGTTTGATAGCTTACACACAGGAAGGTTTTGCAATCTACTCTTTCCTTTGCTTAAGTTTTTGAGGCTGGCGCGTTATGGCTAATCTTGCTAAATATCAGTTCGATGAACCTATGCGCTCAACCACATCAACTCAAGTATCGCGAAAAGGGATGTTACTGGTGCTGCCAGTGCCATTTCGCTCGGTAGACGGTCGCCTGCTGTTCGAGGCGCAAGCGTGCAACGGGTTAGAACAATGGGCAGACAATTTTGGCTTCGTCACGGTTGCAAGTTTGCTGCTGCCAGAGTCTTTGGCTGCACAGCAAACAACAATGGTCTGGCGCGATACCGCAACGCTTGCAGATCCTCAGCGGTTTGAATTTGTGCCCTTACCCTGGGCATATTCAATCCCGCTTACGTTAACTCATTACCGCTCGACTCAGGCGTTGTTAAGCCAATTGATTGAACGCAGCCGCTACTTACAGTTTGGACTCGGCGGCTTAGTTGGCGATTGGGCAGCGGTAGCGGCGATCGCCGCTCATCAGCAAAACCGACCCTACGCCATTCACACCGATTGGGTCGAACACAAGCATGTTCTGCAAGTAGCAAAAGATGCCGGACTGCCGAAGCGGTTGAAAGCGACGGTGTTTTCGTTTTTGATCGAAAAGTACAACGCCTGGATCATTCGACGAGCAGCACTGGGCTTATGGCACGGAGCAGATTGCTACTCAGCCTACAGTCCGCTTTGCAAAAAGAGCTTTTTAATCCACGATATCCATACCAAAGCGCTAGATGTCATTGATCCAGCAGCACTCAGCGAAAAAGTGAACGCTGTCGTTAGCAAGCAACCCATCCGCATTTGCTACGCCGGTCGGATGGAACCCATGAAAGCGCCCCTAGACTGGATTAAAGCCGTCGAAAAAGCCCATCGTTTAGGCGTTAACCTGAAGGCAACGTGGCTAGGTGCTGGCAGCTTGCTAGATGAAATGCAGCGCATGATAGCCGAACACGATTTGGGATCAGTCATCGAATTAGTTGGGTTTGAGAGCGATCGCGATCGCGTTCTAGAAAGAATTCGTGACTCCCATTTGATGCTCTTTACGCACATCACATCGGAGTCGCCGCGCTGCCTGATCGAGGCACTCATTAGCGGCACCCCGATCGTGGGCTACCAGAGTGACTATGCCGAAGACCTCGTTAACGATCGAGGCGGCGGTGAGTTTGTACCCGTTGGTCAATGGGAACGTTTGGGCGCTTTGCTTGCCACACTGTCGCACGATCGTCCCCACCTGGCGCGGCTCATTCAGCAAGCAGGCGAGAACGGGAAGCGATTCAACTCTGAGGTTGTTTTCCGTGAGCGCAGTGATTTGTTAAAAGCACATTTAGTCTGATGCCTAGAGACCCGATGGCTTTGGGCAGGTCTCCGTCAAGAAAGGATTGTTACTATTGGTGGGTAACGTCATCATCAACGTAACTTTTTATGGAAGCCCAGAGTGTCAGTTCTGAAGCCAATCAATTGGAGCCAGTAGAAGCTGTGCTTGAGCCTAGCACTCCACAGATAGAAGTCGCTGCTGGAGACGTTGCTACAGCAACTGCCCCTACACCAACGGCTACAGAGCCAAAACCGAGCTATGTTAAGCTCGCGATGCGCAACATGGTGCGTAAGCGGGGTCTTTCCCTCCAACACTTCACCCTAACAACGCTTGGGCTGGTGGCGTTTTTTGTTGGGTTGGCGTATCTGACCCGCTGAGATTCTACAGGGCATTTGAAAGAGGGTGTATGAACCGTGGACGTTGAACTTTGCGTGCAGGACTATAGCAATGTGTTGGGTGATAGCGATGGCGACGATCGGTCAGATGATCCAACAGCGCTACCCTGCCCAATCGCCACTGAAACTTGGGAGCATTGGTTTCAAGCTTGGTTAGACGCGTTGCAACCAGACCAATCGCCCATTGAGTCCTACGAGCTGAGTTTACGCTTGACGGGCGATCGTGAGCTACAGCAGCTCAATCATCAATATCGCCAGCAAGATCAGCCAACCGATGTGCTTGCCTTCGCCGCTCTGGAATCTGATTATGTGCAGCTACAAGAGCTACAGTCTACGCTGCCCGTGTATTTGGGAGACATTGTGATTTCGGTCGGCACCGCAAACCGTCAGGCAGAGACACAGCAGCATTCCTTAAGTGTTGAGCTGGCATGGCTAGCCGCGCATGGCTTGCTTCATCTACTAGGCTGGGATCACCCGGACGAAGACAGCCTGAACCGAATGTTAAAGCAACAGCAAGTTCTGCTTGAGATCATTGGTCTTAGCGGCAAGACGGGATAAAATGCTTTGTAGTTTGTAGCTCAGGCTATGATCTGCACGAAACCAATGACTACATAATCAATCACCGCATCATTATGCCTTTCTAAAACGCAGCTTTCTCCGGTGAAGCCACTCCTCATCGACGGCAGCAGCGTACCAGTCTCCTTTAGTCGCTTCACGGTTCTCCTTCCCTGTGGTGTATGCCTCCTGATCAAGCCCAATCCCCCGATCTTACGAATGGCAAAACTGTGCCGATCGCAACGCTGAATCGAGACCTTTCGTGGCAGGTTGCGCCGAGCTTACTGGTGAGCTTTAAGTACGCGTGGGCTGGTGTGAGCTACGCGTTTCAAACGCAACGCAATTTTCGCGTTCATGTTTTTGTCGGTACGTTTGCAATCGCGTTGGGTCTTTTTCTCCAGCTTAGTGCAGTGGAGATGGCGATCGTTGGGCTGACGATCGGCGCTGTCCTGGCGATGGAACTGCTAAATACCGCGCTAGAGTCCGTTGTTGACCTGACCGTGAAGCAGTCTTATCACGAGCTTGCTAAGATTGCTAAAGACTGCGCAGCGGCAGCAGTCCTTGTTTCGTCCTTGGCTGCTGTATGTGTTGCCAGTTCGCTTCTGTTACCAAAACTGTGGGTGCTGGTTGTAGCGAACTTGCCTTAGAGTCTACTTGAAAAGCATCTGGCGGTTAAAACCGCGACTACCTGAATGAAGTCTACCTGCGTGGACTATCCAAAGGGTAGAATTTAGCGACTTTCGCACTCGCTTCGCGTTTCTTGTCTGCCGACGGCTCTACGCTAGTGTTCGTCTAGCCGCAACTTTAGTTGCCAGAATTCTCTCGCTCAGAACCTGAGTGGTTTCCAAATGATTCTTGTTATTGACAACTACGACAGCTTTACCTATAACCTGGTGCAGTATTTGGGAGAGCTAGGGGCTGAGTTTCCAGTGGCAGCGGACATTCAGGTTTACCGCAATGACCAGATTTCGGTAGCGCAGATTCGTCAGCTTCAACCGGATGCGATCGTGATCTCACCTGGTCCCGGTCGTCCAGAGGATGCGGGCGTTTCACAAACGATTATTGAAACATTCAGTTCAGCGTTGCCGATTTTGGGCGTTTGCCTGGGGCATCAGAGTATTGGGCAGGTGTTTGGCGGCAAGATTGTGTCTGCACCTGTGCTGATGCATGGCAAAACGTCTCCGGTTCATCACGCAGGAGTGGGCATTTTTCAAGGATTAGAAAATCCGCTGACCGCAACCCGGTATCATAGTCTGGTGATTGATCGGCAGGCTTGCCCAGACGTGCTAGAAATTACTGCCTGGGTGGACGACGGTACGATTATGGGTGTGCGCCATCGGCAGTATCCCCATGTTCAAGGCGTACAGTTTCATCCGGAGAGTGTTCTCACCGAATCAGGCAAGCAGCTATTAAGGAACTTTTTAGCGTCGATCGCCAGTCAGCGGTGAATACAGTTAAGAGTTAAAAATTTTGAGTTTTGAGTTAATTCACGGTTGTTGGCGTTCAGCAAGCAAACGCTAGCTGATAGTTAATTCAAAACTCGAAACTCTTTTGTCTTGGTTTTGGTGAGGGGAGCTTATGAGACGGCGGCGATTGATACGCTACGCAGGGGCGGGCTTACTGTCCACATTAGGGCTGGGAGTGGCTTCCAGTTGGCAGGGCTATAGCGCTCAGACAGGGGGCGCACTGGGAGTGCAATGGTTAGGACATTCTTGCTTTTTGTTCACAGGTGACGGGCGGCGGATTCTGGTGAACCCGTTTCGATCGCTGGGCTGTACGGCTGGTTATCGTGCGCCAAGGGTGGCGGCTGAACTGGTCTTGATTAGCAGTCAGTTGCTGGATGAAGGGGCAGTGGAACTCGTTCCTGGCAACCCGCGCTTACTGTATGAATCGGGTGTGTATCAGTTCAACAAAAAGCGGATTCAGGGCATTCGGACGGATCACGATCGCCTCGGCGGCAAGCGCTTTGGGACAAACGTGGCGTGGCAGTGGCGGCAGGGCGGGCTGAACATCCTGCATCTGGGCGGTACTGCGTCTCCGATTTCACTGGAGCAAAAGATTCTGATGGGTCGCCCAGATGTGCTGTTTGTGCCGATCGGCGGCGGAGCGAACGTGTACGCGCCAGACGAAGCAAGGCAAGCTATCCAGGTCTTGAATCCCAAGCTGATTATTCCAACGCACTACCGCACGAAGGCAGCCGCAGCCAACGAGTGTGAGAGTGTCGGCATAGAACAGTTCCTCTCGCTGATGAGCGGCACCCCGGTTCGTCGCAGCGGGAATACGCTTAGCTTGCGATCTGCAAATCTGCCCAAAGAAGGAATGGCAATTCAGGTGATGAGCTATTCCTAGCGAGAGCAACTCAGCCGACCCACATGAGTCCATTGGCGCTGCTCAATCTGGGGATGAATCGAACAGTCTAGCCCTCCCAAAAGGAGAAGGAGCATGACTTCCAGCGACCGTCTCCCGAAGGAGAAGGATTGGAGCTAAGGGCAAATCATACTTTCACGCAACAACGCCAGTGACCCGATCGGCAGTATTCTTTCGTAGAGCAAGCTGATCTTTTCTTTGGCTCGTTTAAGATCACTGTAACGAGGACGACCGGACGTGCGGTAGGCAGGTGGCAATGCAAACGAAGACTCTCTCTGCCTCTGAGACAGCGGCTCGGTTCCATACACTCCAGATGCAGTTGCGCGATCGCTGGCATACCGTTGAACGGTTTGATGGCAGCGATGCGGATATTGTCGTGGTGCCGTCGCTCAGCCTCGATCAGCGCGAACTGATCAAAATCCAGGGCGTGCATCACTACGAGGAGCGGCTGCTGTTCTCGTTGATTCGGCTGCGCAATCCCCGTACCCGCTTGGTGTACATTACCTCTCAGCCGCTGCACCCCAGCGTGATTGACTATTACCTGCAACTGCTGCCGGGTATCCCGTTTTCTCACGCCCGCGATCGCCTGCTGCTGCTGTCTACCTACGATTCATCGCTCAGTCCCCTGAGCCAAAAAATTCTCGATCGTCCTCGGTTGCTAGAGCGGATTCGACATGCCGTGCAGCGCGATCGTGCCTACATGATCTGCTACAACTCTACATTGGCAGAGCAGGAGCTATCGGTTCAGCTTGACATTCCCCTTTACGCGCTTGATCCCGTTTTGCTGCAATGGGGCACCAAGAGCGGGAGCCGCCAGATTTTTGCAGAAGCAAGCGTGCCACACCCAGACGGCAGCAATAGCCTTTGGAACGCTGAGGAACTGGCAACCGCAGCCGCAGACCTCTGGGAGCGTCAGCCCACCTTGAAACGAATGGTTATCAAGCTCAATGAGGGCTTTTCGGGGGAAGGAAACGCGCTCTTGGATCTGCGCCCAATTCAACATGCCAAACCAGGTGCCACACCTCATGCCAAACGGGTAGACGTGCTGCAAGACCAGTTCAAGCAACTCGCGTTTGAAGCAAAAGCAGAAACCTGGGAAAACTTTAGCAGCCGGATTTCGGAATTGGGGGCGATCGTCGAAGCGTTTCTTGAAGGCGATGACAAGCGATCGCCCAGCGTACAGGGCAGAATTACGCCGACTGGAGAAGTCGAAATTCTCTCGACCCACGACCAAATTCTGGGTGGACCCAGCGGGCAGATTTACCTGGGCTGTAACTTTCCCGCCGACGAAGCCTATCGTCTGCGCCTGCAAGAGTTGGGGCTGCGGATTGGCAAAAATCTGGCAGAAAAAGGCGCAATGGAGCGCTTTGGCGTGGATTTTGTCGCGGTTCATCAGCCGGATCAGCCCGGAAAACCAGAGTGGGATATCCAGGCGATCGAAATCAATCTGCGCAAAGGCGGCACCACTCATCCCTTCATGACGCTAAAATTTTTGACCAATGGACGCTACGACCTTTCCAGCGGTTTGTTTTATAGCCAGCAGGGACGACCGAAATACTACGTTGCCACCGACAACCTGCAAAAAGACCGCTATCAGGGGCTTCTACCCAATGACCTGATGGACATCATCGCCCTGCATCAGCTTCACTTTGACACCAGCACCGAAACAGGCACCGTGTTTCACCTCATGGGTTGCCTATCAGAATTTGGCAAACTGGGCTTAACCAGCATCGGCAACTCGCCCCAGCAGGCAGAAGAAATGTACCAACGCCTAGTCCGCGCACTGGATGACGAAACCCGATCGGGGAGCGAAGTGCCGCGATCGCACCTGGTAGGGTTGCCGATGGGATGGTAAAAGGGCGGGGGAAGCAGGAGGCAGAGGGCGGGAGTGGGGAGTGGGGAGTGGCAGAAGGAGTAGATGCTAAGAACTGTACTAACA
>JACMKO010000403.1 GCA_014380065.1 Leptolyngbya sp. ES-bin-22
CTTGTAGGGGCAAGGCATTGCCTTGCCCCTACCCAGCGATTGGATCTGTAGCCGTCATGCTTTAGATTGGTATAACTTTCCTTAAAGCTCTCTGGAATTGCTCTACGTGGCTGAGTAGAGAGAGGCAGAAACGGTTTTATTCAAGCTTCCATAGCAGTTTTAAAGCAAGCGTGAGCGCCAATGTTCATGCCGCTGTAGTGGTTAGCTAAGAGCCGATAGCTGATCCAAGACGATGCTCACCCACTAAATGGGCTTACTATCGACGCGCATCTTCGGTCATCAGGGGAGTCTACCTTACGTTTACTCAATGTTACTGGTAGTGCTCTGGAGCCACGTTTATGTTGACAATTTCTACATTGCTTCGCGTCAATCGCAGGTTGGGTCGCAGCCTGCTGCTCTTTGTCTGTGCGTTGTGTTTTGTGCTGGTAGCGCGATCGCCGCTCGTCGCTCAAACACCCATCAATCGAGCCAAAATTACTCAGGTGCTGGATGGTGCTCAGGTTTTCATTCAAAACAGGCAAGCAAAGCTGAACGACGCTGCCAACAAAGGTCAGCGGGTTCGCACTGGCGAGGCAAGGGCACAGCTTACCTTTAATACAGGCGCGATCGGACGCTTAGCGCACAACTCTGTGTTGACAGTGGGTCAATGTGCTCGCCTTCAAAAGGGAACACTCCTGGTTAATGGTGCGATGAATGGCTGCACCTCGTCGGTTGTGGCAGGTGTGCGTGGGACAACCTACGTTCTGGAAGCAAACGAAAGCGGCGAAACAGGCATTAAAGTGCTGGAAGGTGAAGTAACAGTGACACGTCGGCATGAGCTGGAGAGCGATGACGAACCTGCCTCTGGTAGCAAACAATTCTCATTACCTTCCATTATTCCAACTCTACCGTCACGAAGCCCAGAGCCAGCAACCAGTGCATCACCTGAACCCACTGAACCGTCCGGCGAGTCGATCGAAGCGCCTACGACATCACCGACTGACGCGAACCAAGTTGTGTTGAAAGCGGGTGAAAAAGTCAACGTTAGTCCCGCAGGCGCAGTGGGATTGGTGGAGAAGCTCACTCAGGGCGATTTTACCAACCTGCTCAGAGGCAACCTGTTCGATGGCTTTACTCTACCGCTGCCTGGAATGGCAAAGATCCAGGCAAGCTTTCAGCAGTTGTTTCCAGGCGTACCCTTTCCCATCCGGCTACCGAGCGTTTCCATACCTAGAATTCCGGTGCCGATTCGTTTGCCGTTTTAATTTACCGTTTTAGAAGTTGAGGGGTGCATGACCCGGACTAAACGCCGATGGAAGGTAAGACCGGCCGCGATCGCGCCGGTCTTCATTAGCCTCTGGGCAGTGTCGAGCGCGATCGCGACTGCCATCAATCTCCAGCCGCTGCGGCAGTTGGAATTACAGACTCAAGCGCTCTTTTTCCGGCTGCGAGGTGCCGTTGCGCCGCCCCAACAGGTCGTGATTTTGGCGATCGACGATGATTCGTTAACGCGAGGGCGAGACTCTAAGGACTTGAAAACGCTGGCAGCGATTCAATCGTGGCCCTGGCGGCGGACTGCCTATGCAGACGTGATCGACAAGCTGATGGCAGCAGGGGCGCGATCCATTGCGGTTGATGTGCTTTGGGATCTACCGAGCGATCGACCAGAAGACGATCAACGCCTTCAGCAAACCTTACAGCGGTATGCAGGGCGCGTCACGCTGGCAGCGCTCCATGCCTCCTCTCAAAGCAACGGCGGCGGTTTAGATCAGTTGGTCTATCCCGATCCCATGTTTCAAATCGAACCCAAATCTATAGGGTTTATTAACTGTCTCACCGAACCGGACGGGCGTTTTCGGCGGTTTGCCAGCGTGTACCTCAACCGCATTGATGCTGATCTGCGGCGATCGCAGCCCAGGCTCATCTCGTTTGATGAAGCCAGCCTGCAAGCCTCTAAGCTGCCGTTGGCTTCGCCTAGAGGGGAGTACCTCTTCTTCTACGGCGGTCAAAATACGTTCACAACGGTTTCGTTCTGGCATGTGCTGTATCCTCAGAACTGGGCACTGCTACAGCAGCAGCAGGTGTTCAAAGACAAGATTGTGCTGATTGGCCCGACTGCTGCCTTCCTGCAAGATATTCATGCCACTCCGTTTGGTGACGTTTCTGGGGTGGAAATTCACGCCAACGCGATCGCCACTGTACTAGAAAATCGAGCGATCGCCGAAGTCGTTCCTGATCCACTTTGGCGAGGGGTTTACCTCTTGCTCGGCATTACTGGCGTGGGGCTAGCCATCAGTCAACTCTCAAAACGGGCTGCGCCACGCTTCTTTTTAGCGATCGCCATAGCGGGTCTCTGGTCAATCGTTGGCTACGGCAGCTTTGTCTACGGTGGCTTGATTCTCCCGGTTGCCACACCGCTGCTTGCGATCGCCCTCAGTGGGCTTTCCTTTTTAGGCACTGGAGCCGTCAGCGATCAACTCGAAAAACTCCGACTACGCCGCACGCTAGAACGCTACGTCGCCATGCCGATCGTGGAGGAAATTCTGAGCCAACCAGAAGATTTTCAGGCGTTGCTACAAGGGCGCAAGCTCAAAGCAGCTGTCTTGTTTTGCGACATTCGCGGCTTTACCACACTGTCTTACAAGCTACCGCCCGAACAGTTGGTTGCTTTACTCAATATCTATCTCAACGCAATGGTAGAAGCGGTTGCTGCCGCCAGTGGCACGATCGACAAATTCATTGGGGATGCCGTGATGGCAGAATTTGGCTCCCCCGTTTCCTATGGTGAACAAGTGGACGCGATGAATGCAATTCGAGCCGCGTTGGGTATGCGTCGATCGCTAGCCGCCTTGCGATCGCAGTGGCGGCAAGAAGGCAAAACCCTGCTCTATCATGGCATCGGCATTAGCTATGGTGAGGTCATTGCAGGGAATATCGGGTCGCTACGGCGCTTGGAATACACCGTGATTGGTGACACAGTGAACGTTGCCAGTCGCGTCGAAGGGCTAACCAAAAGCTTCTGGACGGATATTTTGATCACTGAATCGCTGTATCAACTGGTGCAAGAGCAGGTTGATGTGGTGTTTGTGGGCGAACATCTGTTACGTGGGCGCGAAGATAGCCCCACCAATCTCTATAGTTTGGTAGGTTTGAAAGGGGAACCTACTACCCTCTACCATGAGGTTCACGAGGAACTGCGTCGCTATTTGGGCTACAAAGAAACAACAACATAAGCTGAATGTCTACGCTCGCCCTTCGCCTCTCGCGCTAGACCTTAGAAACCGATTTCTAGTGGCCTGGGTGTCAGGTTTTATCTGTTCACGTCGTACTCGCAGCGCGATCGCGGGTCTGCGTGTCAGTTTCTCACTCGACTCAAGAGTCTGCGGTAGCCTTCAGACACATCTCAGATCGCCTCCAAGTCTCTTCAGAGCCAATTATATTTAAGCTCATGACTCAATCCATTGCTGACCTTCGCCACAACTACACGCTGCAACAACTCAATGAGGCAGATGTTGACCCCAATCCCATCAAGCAATTTCAACGGTGGTTTGACCAGGCGATCGCGGCTCAGCTACCCGAACCGAATGCCATGACCCTTGCAACCGCTACCAGAAGCGGCATTCCCTCTGCCCGCATTGTGCTGCTTAAAGGCTTGGATGAGCGTGGCTTTGTCTTTTACACCAACTACGAGAGCCATAAAGGGCAAGACCTGGCAGAAAATCCACAGGCAGCGCTAGTTTTCTTATGGACTGTATTGGAGCGGCAGGTACGGCTTGAAGGGCGGGTTGAGAAGATAGCAGCAGCGGAAACCGATGCCTATTTTCAAAGCCGCCCCTTAGAAAGTCGGTTGGGTGCCTGGACATCTGACCAGAGCCGTGTGATTTCTGATCGCGACGTGCTGGAACAGCGTTTTGCCGAGTTAAAGGCAACCTACGCAGACGAAAAGGTTCCCCGTCCGCCGCATTGGGGCGGTTATCGCGTCATGCCTCATCAAATTGAGTTCTGGCAGGGACGTACCAGTCGTTTGCACGATCGCCTCCGCTATCGGCTGGAGCAAGGCAATTGGCTGGTTGAGCGTCTAGCCCCTTAAGCAACTGACAACCACTAAGGAGCTTGCCCTGGTGTTGTGCCTGCCAAGCCAGGAGCTGTACCTGCCTGTCCAGGTGGTAAACCGCCTTGCCCTGGTGTTGTGCCTGCCAAGCCGGGAGCTGTACCTGCCTGCCCAGGTGGTAAACCGCCTTGCCCTGGTATATTGCCAGACTGTCCTGGTGTCGTACCTACCAAGCCGGGGGGCGTGCCTTCTACGTTGGGCGGCACTGCCACTCTGGGAGGTGTCGTACCGTTTGCCGCTGCTGGATTGCCTGCTGGTGAGTTTGTTGGGAGCGCCACTGTTGATGGAAAAGTGGTGGGCAACGTCACTGTTGGGGGGAATAGTAGGCGACTGGCTGGCAGGGCGATCGTACCGGGAGCGTTAGTCGCCCGCTCTAAAGAAGCGTTGGACGGCAAAGACTGGCTTCCCTGAGACGCGTTGGCACGAGGGTCTAAAGGTTGCCCACCTGCTGCTGTCGTGCCATTGACAGCCTCCAGCGGGGCTTGTGTGTTTGCAGCTTCAGATGTTTCTGCCCGGACTGCCGCGATCGCCTGATCGGGTGGTGCCCCAGTTTGATCGCCGGATGCAGAGCGCTGTAAATCCAACCCCTTCACCAATTCGCTGGTGCTGTAAAACGTCTTCAAGTCAAAGCGGTAAACCTGCTCAATCCGATCTTTAACAACGACTGCAATCTCACCGGCTCTCAGCGGTTGCGTTTGCGAGCGATCGCGGTTAGTAATTTCAATGCCACTATCGGTTAGAGACCCAATCAGTGTGACATCCGTCTCCGGCATATAGCGCACAAACAGCGCTGATCCGCGAATGCCAGCAGCAGCGTTAGGTGTTTGAATATGGGTTTGCCCACGACCTGGTGGCACCAGGAGGAGGAGTGTCCCGTTCGAGAGTTGCAAGGTACGGGTATTGGCTAAAAAGCGAAACAGCGCTTGCCCGCCGATCCTTGCCAGTGAGCCATCATTGAACCGTAGCTCAGCAAGTGCAGCACGAGCCGTCAAGAGCGCATCTCCAGGAACCAGCGTATCGCGAACTTTTGCCGATCGCGGCGCTTGATTTTGCAGATTGAGTTCTACCGCATTTCGCAGCGATTCAATGACTGCGCGACTTAATGGCACTTCGGCATGAACGACTGAGGGCAGCAGCACCATCCCACCCCAAAGACTGAGAGTGAGCAGTGGGGCGAAGTGACGAAACAGGTATCCTTCAACCATGAGGCACGTCCATGCAATGCGATTAGACCTTGACTCGGAGTAACACTCTGTAGCACCCTCAAACAAATGCTACGCGTGCGCTGCTAACCGTCAATTTGGGTCGATCATAGCTCGGCGATCGCCGCTTAACCCCAGTTCCCACTCAGGTCTTATTCACAACCTCATATTCCTCATATTAATGAGGATCAGATTGATGAGGAGTAGACGCTTGCCTTGTCTAAGGTGCCGCAATCAGCGCTACATCTACTCGCTGATCGCCCGCTGAGCTAACGCTTGCCTTAACGCCAGGACCAAAAAACCCTGCAATTTTCGCCTGCTTTTCTTGCCAAACCTCAAGCGGAATTAAGGGAGACTTAAACTCCAACACCAGGGTATAAGCACCCTCTGTTTCCACCTCTTGCACCCCTACCAAAACTGGACACTCTTCGTCTGTAGGGCTTAAGCCAAGATGGCTAAGTGAGCTATCGAGGTGGGCGCGTTGACCATAACGATAGCGAGTGACATCTTTACGGATCTGATTTTGGGTGGCGGTTGCCTGTTGTTCTCGCAGGGCAAGCACACTGGCAGTAGTTTGCTCCATCAATGGCACTGGCTCCAGCTCAGATGCTTTGAGAGCGAGTCCGCCTAAGAGGAGTGGAATGCCATAGAAAAACCCCACTAGATTCAGTGTTGCGTTGTCAGTAATAAAATATGCCCAAAAGCCGACGAGGGTTAAAACGCCACCGATGCTAAGCCCCAGCGTTCCCAAAGAAGTTTGACGTAACATAGAGGTAAGGTCTGTCAGATTTATAACGATTCATTCTATGCCCATTATCCTTCTCTTAGGGCATGACCAACTGCTTGCTGGCATCAATCCTGTCCCAGTTTAAAGC
The DNA here is from genome assembly GCA_014380065.1 of Leptolyngbya sp. ES-bin-22. Taxonomy (GTDB): domain Bacteria; phylum Cyanobacteriota; class Cyanobacteriia; order Leptolyngbyales; family Leptolyngbyaceae; genus Stenomitos. Next base: position 6,168 of record JACMKO010000403.1, read on the forward strand.
TATCGCTGGGCGTGACAACGTTGGTGGTACGAGTTGAGCGTCTAGTGCAAGTGAATACTGCAATAGCCCTTCTTTCATGTCATAAATTAGCCAACGATCGCGTCTCATCGTTGGCTTCGTCCTCTTTATTTGGCTTTGGGTGCTTTTATGCTTAAGGATAAAAATCGACAGTCTGCCGAGAAAGATTCGTTGCTAGAGCAGATTAATGCCTTGAAACGAGAGGATGAAACGCTGAATAACATTTTGGCAGTGGACGTTTGGGCGCTTGCTAAAACGATGGATGAGTTTCAACCAGGCTTTTGGGCAGCGTTTATGAAAAACCGCGATCGCGCGCTCAAGCGTTTTATTGATGAAGTGATGAAGAGTAAACCAGTTGATGTCAAGCGCCCACCCTATCTACGCTGAGTACACCTAGGAAATTCGCTGGCGGTTAGCGCTACACGTTTCCCCTATGGCTGATTGTAAAGATAGGCTTTACAATGAAGCCTGGTCAGTGAGAATCTGACGATTACCCATTCAAGCGCACAGTTGGCAAAGGACGCACAATGATCAATCATGATACCCTTCAAGAGCGGATTGCCCTGATTCAAGGTAAGCGTGAGGCGCTGGTGCGATTGTTAGAGCAGCCAGATTTGGGCACGCTAAGAATTGATGTCAATCAAGCGATCGAAGAAATTGACGATTTGCTGGATGAGTTCAAGCAGACCTTTCCCGAAGCGCAGCTAGGGTAATTGGTGTCTTTAAGGTCAGCACAACTGGCGTAAAACCCTAAGGTCACGAAAGCGCGATTGCAAAAGGATAGCTCACTAGCCAAAGCAGTACTAATGTTCTGCTAAGGTTTTTAGACGGGTTGAAAACCCTCGAAAAATACACCTTAAAATTTTCCTAGCTTTGATTTACCCGTCAAATTCTAGTTGACGGATCGCTAGCTGTTGGCAGCTTGTTGACCAAGTTGCCTGACCATTTGAATCAGGTCTAACGTTGCGATATCTTTTTTACAAAAAGCATCGATTTTAGCCGTCTGGATCATCACCTCTGTCTGCGGATCGTCCAAAGAGGAGTAAGCAATGATCTGGATGTTTGGGTGGGCGCTTTTGATGAGAGTAGAGGCACTCAGCCCATCCATAACGGGCATCTGGAGATCCAGAATGATGACATCTGGATGCTGTTGGCTCACCAGGTCGATCGCTTCTTGCCCGTTGCTTGCCAGACCAACTAACTCGAGATCATCGTGACTCCGAAGAGCAAGACTTAAGCTGAGCCGAGTGAGTTCGTGGTCGTCAACAATTAGAACACGAATAGCGGAGCGTTCACAGGTCAACATCCTAACCCTACAGATTACTAAGTGGTCACGGTCCACTCCGAGTTTAGTATTAGCGAATACCTATTGCCTCTACCATCGGAGTTAATCCAATTCTGTCTATACGTTTTAGCCTTTGCAGAAGTTAC
>JACMKO010000404.1 GCA_014380065.1 Leptolyngbya sp. ES-bin-22
ACGATCGCTACGGCTGTTTCGTCACAACTTGTTTCAATCGCCAAAACCGTCGCCATTTGCTGGTACCTTTTTGAAGGTATGAACTGCCTCTTGTAGCTTAGACTGCATCAGGGGTCGCTTCAAACGGCACGATGCTAATTTAGTGAACCGACCGTTGCAAGACCTCTAATTCGTTTGACCAAGCGGTTTGTGCAAAAAATTGCTTTTTGTTTTGTAATTTAAAGAAGGGAAACAATTCCATGCAACGGTTGTTTGCTCTAGTGCTCGTCGTCATGCTTTGGTTCGGGTTTGTCTTCATCCCACCAGCCAATGCTTCTAACCTAACACCTTGTAAAGATTCCGCCGCGTTTGCCCAGCGAGCGAAAGACTCAGTCAGCGCTACCGCGAAGCAACGCTTTGATTTCTACGCCAATTCTGGTGTCCTGTGCGGTGAGGAAGGATTGCCTCATCTAGTTGTTGATCCCACACCAGCTCACGCAGGCGAATTTTTGATTCCCAGTATTCTTTTCCTCTACATTGCGGGTTGGATCGGCTGGGTTGGTCGTGCTTATCTTCAGGCAATCAAGAAAGGCTCGTCTCCTGAACAAGATGAGATCATCATCAACGTGCCACTGGCGCTTAAGTATGCGATCTCTGGGTTTGCTTGGCCCCTGGCAGCAATCAAAGAGTTCACAACGGGTGAACTGACGGCGAAGGATGACGAAATCACCGTTTCGGTTCGCTAACCTATCCTTGCAGGTTGGGCTTTAGATGTGCGATCGCACCAGTAACAGCGTGATGGATGGTACTGGCTGCGAGCGAAAAACATCTAGAGTCCATTTGTTTGGAGTTTGTAGCTTGGAGTCAATTCAGTTTTCAGGAGAGTATTTTATGCAATATTTTCTCAAGTATCTTTCAACGGCTCCTGTGATTCTGACCGCCTGGTTGGTGTTCACAGCAGGCATTCTCATTGAGTTCAATCGCTTTTTCCCAGATTTGCTATTTCACCCAATGCCTTAAAGCTGCGTGGGTTTGGCGATCGCGGGTCGAATAAAATTCATGCCATCAAAGGGAAGGGATGCCATCGTCTGATCGCATCCCTTTTTTGTGGGTGTTACGCGTCTGCCAATGCCTCGCAAAGGCATTGAACATCTAGCCAGACAGATGGGTAGGAGGAGGTGCAGAGGTGGAAACCCTGTCTGGGGGCAGCGCCCACACACACCCTTTGATCCCCATATCATAAACGCTGTGCCGATCGCCATAACAGACGACCGGGGCGCTTCAGTCTAAGCTTGGAGGCGTGCATTGTTAGTGGAGCGACACCTGTTTTGAAGGTGTTTGCGTTCCAGTGCTGGGGGACAGGAGGAGTATGACAGTGAGCAAGTCCAACCATTAAGCTGGTGGAGTACAAGACCAAACCAGTCCAGCACCAAGCGCCCTCAAACAATCGATAGTGCCTTTCGTAGTGCCCGATGCCATTAGCGATCCGCACGAAGGCAACCTAGCCACTCCAATAACAGCAATTTCCAGTAGGGTGGGCAGTGCCCACAATTGTTCAAAAAGCCTCAGTGTAAGCTCTGTGGGCAGTGCCCACTCTACACTCTGTGGCTTATCTATGTGAAAACGGCTGTAATAACCGCTGTAGCTAACGGGCGGCTGTGGCAAACAGCGTTTCTTCGATGTGATCGAGCGCCTTAGCGAAGTCATCGTTAACAATACGAATATCGAATTCATCAGCGGCTTCGATTTCGGCGCAAGCGCGCTGAAGGCGGCGTGCGATCGCCGCTTCGCTATCTTGCGCTCGGCTGCGAATGCGATATTCCAGTTCAGGCAGCGAGGGCGGCAGGATAAAGATTTGGAGTGCATCAGGGAAGTTTTTGCGAATTTGGCGCGCGCCTTGCAGTTCAATCTCTAAAATCACCCGCTTACCATGACGGATTTGTGCTTCAACCGCATAACGGGGCGTGCCGTAAAAATTACCAGCAAACTCTGCCCATTCCAGCAGTTCACCATTTGCCACTAGGCGTTCAAACGCACTGCGGGAGACAAAGTAATAGTTTTTGCCGTCGATTTCACCGGGGCGCGGCGATCGTGTGGTCACAGAAACAGAGAGGTATAGCTCTGGATGTCGCTGAATGAGCGATCGCAGCAGCGTACCTTTCCCAACGCCGCTTGGTCCTGTCAAAACAATTAATGCGCCCACGCCTGCTTCCTACCCTCCGTAACAATGACAATCAGCAATCATAACGATTAGCAACGATGGAACGTTAATAATTCTTTATCTTGTTCTTCATCTTCAACTATGGGATCGACTTCTGGCAACACAAACGCAAAGCCTGGGTGAATGACGGCAGCTTTAGCAAGCCTTTGTAAACGTTTGTTAGTATGGCTTGGCAGGTGCTGAAAGAACAGCTCTGGAAAGAGCGTATTCACTACCTGAGCTACTGGCTTAAGCGTCACCATGCGCCTCTTTACTGATAACGAATCGATTGGCGACCGTTTCCGGTTGAATGGCTGACAGAATAACATGCCCAGAGTCGGTGATGATCACTGCCCGTGTACGACGACCATAGGTAGCGTCAATGAGCTGCTTGCCGTCTCGCGCGTCAGTGATGATACGCTTGATGGGGGCAGATTCTGGACTCACGATCGCAATCACCCTGCTTGCAGAGACGATGTTGCCAAAGCCGATATTGATGAGCTTAATGTCCATATGGACTCAGGGCAGGGGTGGGTAAGAAACTAATCAGAACCTAGTCTTCTATCCTAGTTCACAAAAAATTTGCGTCACCAGGCAAAACAGCTCAAACGCGACTGGCGCGATCTCACGGTCTGCCCCAGGTTATCGTTCCCCCTTACTCCTCACGTCTCTTGCAACCTGTTGATTTTACTGCCCTCACCGCGATCGCCGCAGAACTGCGAACTGAATGGTTGCCTGCCCGTCTAGAACAGGTTTACCAGCGCGATCGCCACACCGTTTACTTAGGGTTACGTACGTTCAAGCAGCGTGCCTGGCTGCTGCTTTCCTGGCATCCACAGGCAGCGCGTCTCTGTGTAGGAGAGGCTCCACCACGCACTCCCGATACGTTTACCTTCAGCCAACAGCTCAAACATCAGTTGGGCAACTTAGCCCTGGTGGCGATCGCCCCGATCGCGCCCTGGGAGCGTGTCCTTGATCTTCAATTTGCGCAACGTCCGGGAGAGCCAGCGCTCTGGCATCTCTATGTGGAAATCATGGGTAAGTACAGTAACGTGGTGCTTGCGAATCAGGACAACCTGATCGTCACAGCCGCTCATCAGGTGAGTGCCCAACAATCTAGCGTACGACCGATTCAGACAGGGGAACCCTACGAACTACCACCGCCATTGAGTGATCCTGCGCCGACGTTGACAGAAGCCTTCGATCGCTGGCAGGAGCGCGTGAGCCTGGTGCCGGGTGCGCTGCGACGCAATCTGCAAAAAAACTATCGCGGACTCAGTTCAGCACTGACTTTATCGCTGATTCACGTGACAGGACTTAGCCCCGACCAGTCCACCGACAGTCTTAGCGCGGATGATTGGCAACGGTTATTTCAGCGCTGGCAAGAGTGGCTGCAAGCGTTAGCACACGACACCTTTCAGCCTGGATGGACGACCGATGGCTACACTGTCATGGGTTGGGGCATGACGAGGGCTGTCGATCGCGTCCAAACTGTCATTGATTGCTATTACACCAGCCAGCTTGAACAGCAGGAATTTGTCCAGCTTCGCCATCAACTTACCCAAAAACTCCACACGATTTTGTCAAAACTGCGCACGAAAGCAACTGTCTTTCAAACGCGTCTGGGGCAGTCTGATGGTGCCGATCGCTACCGTGAGCAAGCCGATTTGCTCATGGCAAACCTGCATCATTGGCAATTGGGGATGTCAGCCATTACGCTACCCGACTTCACCACTGAGCAGCCCGTCACCATTCCCCTCAATCCTGAACGGAATGCAGTGCAAAATGCCCAAGCGTTTTACAAACAGCATCAAAAGTTGAAGCGTGCCCGCAACGCGATCGCGCCTTTGCTGGCAGCCGTCAATGCCGAAATCCACTACTTAGAGCAAGTCGAAGCGGCGATCGTGGAACTGGAGACCTACCAAATCGCCGAAGACCTCAACACGCTGGATGAAATTCGTGACGAATTGATTCAACAGCACTATTTGAACGACCCAGAGTATCGCAACGCCAACCTGACCCCCAAAGATTCGCAAAGTCATCCCCATCGCTACACTACGCCAACGGGTCTTGAAGTGCTGGTTGGACGCAACAACCGCCAGAACGATCAGCTCACCTTTAGGACAGCAGGAGACTACGATCTATGGTTTCACACGCAGGAAATTCCCGGTAGCCACGTCCTGCTGCGCTTAAAGCCAGGAACGACTCCTGACGCGATCGACCTGCAATTTGCAGCCAATTTAGCAGCCTATTATAGCCGTGCCCGACAGAGTGAGCAGGTTTCTGTGGTCTACACAGAGCCGAAACACGTATACAAGCCCAAAGGTGCTAAACCAGGGATGACCGTTTACAAACACGAGCAGACGCTTTGGGCGCAACCCCGGCGAGGGGCGGAACTGGTGGCAGGACAGGCGAGGAGTGAGGAGTGAGGAGTGAGGAGTGAGGAGTAAGAGCAGCAACAGGAGTACTTCGATTGCTGCTGCATCAGGACTCAAGCCATCGCCAAAGACGCTTTCCTGCTCAACATAGCAATAGACAATGGGTTAGGGCGTTGCCCCCCCTTTGATCCCAGTGTCCTAAACGTTGCGACGATCGCTATAAAAGGTAGATGTTATTGCTCGTGTTATCTCTCATTGGGAAGATTTAAAGACAAGTAGCGTAAATTTTTGTGAAAAACCTTTGTGTATCTTGCTACAATAGGCACGAAACGAGGGAATACTAAAAATTAGTAACCCGCTGTACGTTTGGGAACGCGCAGCTAGTTTTCTCTGATTCAAGAGAGCAACGTATTCAATTGCTTGACCAGCCTTTGTGCTGGTCTTTTTTTATGGCACAATGCGATTCTTAATCGATCGCTCCAGTAGTCTATAGTTGCACCAGAGCAAATCGTGACCCCTATGGCAAAGCGACTGTGGCATTGAAGTACGCACTGGTGCATGAATGGCTCACGCCACAAGCGACGGGTGGTTCCGAGCTAGTTGTGCAGGAAATTCTTAAGCACGTCGATGCTGATGTCTATGCGCTGATTGATTTTGAATCAACGAATCCTGAGAGCTACCTGTTTAAGCGCACGATCGGCACGACGTTTTTGCAGCGTTTTCCACTCGCTCGTAGCGGTGTCCAAAAGTACTTACCGTTGCTGCCGCTGGCGATCGAGCAGCTTGACCTCCGAGGCTACGATGTGATCCTGTCGTCCTCTCATGCGGTTGCAAAGGGCGTTCTCACCGGATCGAATCAATTGCACGTGTGCTATTGTCACGCCCCCATGCGCTACGTGTGGGATATGACCTTTGACTATCTGCACAACAGTACGGCTGGGCGAGGCGTGCAGGGTCTACTCACACGCTACTTGCTGCACCGCTTACGCCAGTGGGATGTGCTGTCAGCCAACCGAGTCGATTATTTCATTGCAAACTCAAAGCATACAGCGCGACGCATCTGGCGCTGCTATCGTCGTCCGGCAGAGGTGATCTATCCACCCGTTGACACCGATCGGTTTCGCTTTCAGCCGCAGAAGCAGGATTTTTACCTAACCGTTTCGCGCCTGGTGAGCTACAAAAAAATCTCCCTGATTGTCAAAGCGTTTAATCAGTTGGGCTATCCGCTGATTGTGATTGGTGAGGGTCCAGAACTCAAGCAAATCCGGCAGCTTGCCCTCCCCAATGTGCAAGTCCTGGGCTGGCAACCAGATGCGGTGGTTGAACAATATATGGCGCAGGCAAAAGCGTTTGTGTATGCTGCCTTTGAGGATTTCGGCATTGCTCCCGTAGAGGCACAGGCATGTGGCACACCCGTCATTGCCTATGGGCTAGGGGGAACTTTGGAGACGGTGCGTGATGTCATTCAATCTGGTGAGACGGGCACAGGCTTGCTGTTTTATGAGCAGACCGAAACCGCGATCGTCGATGCCGTGAAAACGTTTGAACGGTATCAATCAGCACTAAATCCAGACGCGGTGCGATCGCACGCTCTCTCGTTTAGCCCCAGCGTTTTTCAAGACCGCTATCAAGCTTTCCTGGCGCGCTGCCACAGAGAATTCCAGGAACGTCTCTCACTCTAACGTGAACGTCAGAAGGCGGCAGTAAAAAACGAAACGCCTGTGGGATGAGCTTTTGCCGCTTTGTTAGCGGTTAATGGCTGCTGCCTTGTCGCATCCGCTTCAAAGGGACTCATTTTGCGATCGCCCCAGTTTTTCGACTGAATTGGCACCAAAAACTGTGTAGATAGGATGAGTGGCTTTATGATAATGACTGTGTGGTGTGGTGTGGATGTGTGAAGGAGTAAAATGACTGCCGAAAGCCAATTAATCTCTGGCAAAACGATTCGTGCATTCTTAAAGCGTGGTTTCATACCGCTTTTTGATGATGCCTTGAACGGAGTGTTTGCCAAACGGTTGTTTGATGTTGCATTTTCCCTGACGATTCTGATTGTTTTTGCCCCGGTTTACCTCCTGCTTATTGTCTTGATTGCACTTAGCTCTCGTGGTCCCGTCTTCTATGTCCAAGAGCGCGTTGGTAGGAACTATAAACCCTTTGGCTGTATCAAATTCAGAACGATGGTGCGAAATGCAGATGAAGTGCTGATGGAAATGATGGAAACCTCGCCCGGCTTGCGGCGAGAATTCCAAAGCAATTTTAAGCTGCGACGCGATCCGCGCATTACGCGCATTGGTCGCTTTTTGCGGATCACCAGCTTGGATGAGTTTCCGCAGTTCATCAACGTGCTGAAGGGCGATATGAGTGTGGTGGGACCGCGCCCAGTGGTAACGGAGGAGTTGGAACGATACGGTAATGCCTCCGATCGAGTCTTCAGCATTCGTCCGGGCATCACAGGGCTGTGGCAAGTCTCCGGACGGAATGACGTTCCTTATCCCAGGCGCGTTCAGATCGACGTTTACTATGTCAATTTCCGCAGCTTCTTAATGGACTTGTGGATTGTTTCTAAGACGATCGGCGTGATCGTTTTTCCAAAAGATAACGGAGCATACTGACAGCAGAGAGTTTGGAGCTATGCCTCACGCTGTCGGTTAGCGAGTTGGTTGCAGGTCTACGTTTGCACGTACCACTTGACTGACCTAACGGTACGGCTGCCAAACCGGAAGCAAAGGCGGTCGCAGAGGTCATTATGAGCGCTGTTTAATGCCGTTTCCAGTCACCTTCAAATCGATCGCACTCTTGCTGACTCCCAAACGGCTAGCCATTCTGGAGGCTATTCTCATTGGTTTGGTCGCGGCGCTGGCAGCAGTGCTTTTGAAGGAGAGCATCCATTGGCTAGGCGGCTGGCGACTCAAAGAAGCGCTCACACTCCCTGTTTGGCTGCTCATACCCACTTTGGGTCTGGGGGGTGGGCTTTTAGTAGGGCTGCTGGTTGAGCGTACTGCACCAGAGGCATTCGGGAGCGGTGTGCCTCAGGTGAAAGCGGCGTTGGCATACGTACCGATCGCACTTAACCTGCGGGTCGCAGTGGTCAAGTTAGTCAGTACAACACTCGCCCTGGGTTCTGGGTTTGCGCTGGGGCGTGAAGGTCCAACCATTCAGATTGGGGCAGCGTTGGCAGCTCAGTTGAGCCGCTGGTTGCCTGCGTCGCCTGAACATCAGCGTCAGCTCATTGCAGCGGGTGCGGCGGCAGGGTTAGCTGCCAGCTTCGATGCGCCGATCGCAGGCGTGATGTTCGTGATCGAGGAGCTACTCCAGGATTTTTCTCACCTGACCCTGGGCACCGCGATTCTGGCATCGTTTATTGGTGGTGTGACCGCGCGCGTTTTAGCAGGGCCAAATCTCCATTTAGGAGTCAACCCCTTAAGCTATCACGCCAGCTTTTCGCTGCTAGAAATTCCCTTTTTTCTGGTTCTGGGCGTGCTGACGGGTGTGATGTCCACGGTGTTCAATCACGGCATTCTGTACAGCATCCGCTGGAGCCGTCGGACGCTGCGCATGAGTCCGATGTGGCGGATTGGGCTGGCAGGTCTGGTTTCTGGCGCGGCGATCGCCCTTCTACCAGTGCCTTTTCGCGATAGCTACACGCTGGAAGTGTTTCTCACCAGCGGTCAGGCAGATTGGCGCATGGCAGTTTTTGCTTTTGTGGTGCAGTTTGGTTTGACCATGATTGCCTGTGGCGTAGAAGTACCGGGAGGATTATTTGTTCCCAGTATGATTTTAGGCGCATCATTGGGGCATCTGGTGGGCTTAGCGCATAGCGCTGTGCTCGGCGGTGAACCCGTGCTCTATGCGCTGACAGGGATGGGAGCCTTCCTGGGAGCATCCGCTAGAGTGCCCATTACCGCGATCGTCATCGTGTTTGAAATCACGACGAACTTTGATCTGGTGCTGCCGTTGATGATTAGCGCCGTGACGGCATATCTTGTCGCAGAGCGCCTGTTTCCCGGCTCCATCTATACCCACCTCCTAGCGTTGAAAGGAATTCATATTGAGCCAGCCGTGGTGCAGGATGGTCTTTGGGCACGGCTGACTGCGGCGGATGTGATGCAGCAAAAGGTCGAAACTCTGAGCAGCCAAATGACCTTAGATGAGGTCATGCAGGCGTTTTCGCGATCGCACCATCGAGGCTTTCCAGTGGTCGACGACTGCCGACTGGTAGGCATTGTCACGCTGACCGATCTCGACAAAGTGGCACAACGGCAGCTACCGGGCACGGCTGTGTTGAAAGACGTTATGACCCCGCAGCCCATTACCGTTAGCCCGCCCGATACGCTGAGCCATGTCCTTTACCTCCTATCCCGCTACAAGCTGTCTCGCCTGCCAGTGACCGATCATCGCAAGCTAGTGGGGATCATTACCCGCAGCGACATTTTACGGGTTGAATCGGATCAGCTACGCGGTTCCGATCGCCTGGGATCACGAGCAGAGCCATCGTATGTGGTGTATCAAACGCGAGCGCCCGCTACAGGACGAGGACGGCTGCTCTTACCATTGAGCAACCCCCAAACGGCAAACCGGATGCTCAAGCTTGCCTTTGCGATCGCTCAAGAACGCCACTACGAAGTCGAATGCTTGCAGGTGATCCTCGTACCGCGTCACAGTTCGCCAGCAGAAGTGGCTGTGAATACGACCTTGAGCCGCCGTCTGTTGAAACAGGCAGTCAGGCAAGGCAATGCCAGAGGCATCCTGGTACACACGCAGATTCGAGCGGCACAAAGCATCGAGAAGGCGATTTTAGAGACGATTGCCGATCGCCACATCGATCTGCTGCTCATGGGTTGGAAGGGCAAAACCTCTACTCCGGGTCGCATCTTTGGGGATGTGGTCGATACCATGATTCGGCAGGCAAGCTGTGATGTGGTGCTGGTCAAGCTTGTTGAAGGCTTCGGTGCTGCTCCTTTAAACGCCGTCGATCCAACCGCAGCACCGCCTAGCGCCGACGGAACGCACGTGGTGGGCTTAAACCGCTGGCTGGTGCCGATCGCCGGTGGACCCAATTCGCAACATGCGCTCAAGCTACTGCCCGCCCTCGTAACGCTCAGCCAAAAGCCTGAGATTCGCTTATGTCAAGTCTTTCCACACTCTGAAGCAGCCTTCAACCAGGATTTGCTAGAGGAAGATGCAAGTTTTCTCAGGCAGCAGCTTCAAACCAGCGTGATGACGCTTCCTGTCTGTGCAAGCTCGGTCTCAGAGGCTGTTGTTGATATGGCGCAGAAAGACCAGTGTGATGTCATTGTGGTGGGTGCCAGTCGAGAAGGGTTGCTCCAGCAGGCAATTCAAGGCAATATCCCTGAAACCATTGCTCGTGATTGTGACTGTACGGTGATTTTAGTTAGAAAGGCGATCGTCAACGACGCTTAGGATCGTGGATTAATTAACCGAAATACCTATCTTCTGTAGGGACGCTACATGTAACGTCCCTACAGAAAGCATTGCACCTGATGAAATCCACGATCCTTAGAAGACAATATATCTATAGCTGTCGCCACCAAAGTTAGGACATGGGGATCAAAGGGTGTGTGTGGGCGTTGCCCCCAGCCAGGGGTTCCACCCCTGCACCCCGTCCTAACCAATCTGTCTATGGCTATACAAGCTCAACATCCAAAGAGCTTTGATGCCTTTTGTTTGCGTAGGCTCCGCTACCACTTGACTGGACATAGCGCTACTGAAGCTGCTAGCGGCGGCTGTGCGATCGCCTGACCACGTGACGCTGGTCGTCTCATCAGAGCCTAAAGCACCTTCTAAAGCGTCTACCTGGTCTGACATGGCGGCGAGCGTCTTTTGCTGCCACACCATGATATCTTCAAAATTTTCCCACGCTGGAGAAAACGGTGGGATCGCTAATGTGCAAGCATTCCAGGCACCCTGAACGGCTACATTCAACTGCTGACAATTGCCCCCACGCCGTCCTTCCGGCTCATAGTATCGACAGTGCCGACATACGGATGTTTGAGCATGTGAGGTTTTCATATACAGGTATGTCAAAGGGTTATTCAATTCATTTTGAAGTGAATAGTTGGCTCAGATTCAGTCCGCAAAACTCTATGAAGCTGACGCTGTGCCTGTCTGAGCGATTAAATCAGCAAAAAGGCTTTTAGATTGTCTTCACGTTCACGAAATCAAGAGCAACATTTTTGAGAGTGCCCTTGCCTCAGCCCCTTCATAAAAAGTCTGGTTTCGTCTCAAAAGAGGCAGGGATCAAGCCGCTCTAAACCTCAACGTGCGGCTGAAACATAGGCTTGCTCAAACAGAATAAGCGTAAAACTACCGTTGCAAGAACCGTATATTTAAGGGACTTAGCGCCAGGTATAGCCATGTGTAGCCTGTTTTAGCCCGTAATACTGCGCACAAGCAATGTTCTGAAAGCAGCAAAAAGAAAAACGACTGGCTAAGATTTTCTGGTCTGCGCCTCGTAAATTTTTGGCGGTTAAAGATTGCGATCTCGGTGAGCGCTCACTCTTACCATTGTTTCGCTGCGCAAAGAGAACACACTGCCCAGCGCTTCAGTTCGCCAGGGGGGGCTGGACACTGGCACTGGGGACAAACGGGCAGGTTTTCGGTGCGCGATCGCATCAGTGCACGCCAGTGCTGAAACGCCAGTAGCGGATCGGTAAGTGCTTCAGGGCGCTGTGTGCCAACTGCTCGAACGGCGTTCGCTATGCGACTGGGGTGTTGCTGCCAGAGTTGAGCCTGGAGTGATGCGTTCAAGGTCGATCGTGGTGTCTCTTGCCATTGAGCGCTCGAAAACCGAATATCAACCAGAGAGCATGAGAGGAGTACGTTGAGCTTCACCAAAATGCGTTGACGCTCGAACACCAAATTCTGCGCCCACGCAGCGCTCGACGTGGCGACCCGCAGTACATCATTGTGAATCGAGAGTGGTCGCGTCTGCACTGCCACTACAGGACCAACGGCTTCTACCCAAGCCCGGAGCAGTCGTTGGGTGTGCTGCTGGTCATGCGCACGATAGCGATCGCCCAACTGCCCCAAAACGTGATCGATAGATTTAAATGACATAGCGGCAAAAGAAGCGTGAAGGGGGTGCAGGAACGCGTAAAAAGGTGTATAACGTTAGCTCAGCGTCTGGCTAAAAAGCTGGCGATCGATAACATCAGACGGCGACGCATCTACCGCCGCATGAGACAGGTTTAGTCTAAAATGTCATGGCTTGGAATGTCACAGCTTACATCAGTTATGACGAAAGGCAACGCTAAGCTCCTTGATTTAACGTCAGCCCCTCGCTTAAGAAATGACTTGCTTGAGAAACTGCTTCACAAACTAATGTTAATCAGCGTCTTGGTAGGAGGTGCGTAATGCGTCAAAGTTCCAGAGTTGAACCGTCTCACCCATCAGCTCCAGCGGTTGGGCTGCATCCAGCGCTGAGCAGCGCTCTGGCAAATTTAGATATTCAGCTAGAAGATGAACTGGTGCGGTACAGGCGGCAGCGAACAGTCGGACGTGTAGTGCCTCAGTCGGGTCGAAAGCAAGCCCCCAATCACCTCGATCTGATTGCTGTTTCGGCTGCAGATGCCAGAAGCAGTGAGGCAGTACTGCCAGCATCCGCACTGGAAGAACGCCTGACGGGTGTTGCTGATCCAACGATCGCGCCTGATGCCTACAAACCCATCCCTGCATTCACTGCCAACCCGCAACCATTTGATGCGGCGATCGCGCTTAGAACAGCCAAAACCCCGCTTCCTTATGACGGTGCTTCAGGCAAAGCGACGCTGTCCGCAAGCGACGACGCTCATGCGCTTGCTCAAGCAAACACCCCTAACCTGGATGATTATCTAGAATCCTCTGAAGAATTGCTTCGCAGTCTTGCAGATGAGCAAGCCGAGGCTCAAGCAGAGCGGAGCTTCATGCAGAGCTTACTTACGCCGTTAGGTCTAGGCTCTATGCTGCTGCTCCTGCTCTCTAGCGCCATGTTCGGGTATGTCATCATGAATCCATCTAGTCTGGGATGGTTGACGGCACAGCGAAACGCTCCTACGGCTTCTCCGGGGCAGTCCCCAGGTGCCGCAGTGATACCACCAGTCCAGCCAAATCTCCCCAACGCTCAACTCCCGGTGATTGATCCCAATAATCCCTCTCTAGGGACACTCAATCCTCGCACACCGTCTCCAGCGACATCGGCTTCACCTCAAACAGCGGTAACGCCTCAGAGCAAGCCAACGATCGCTGCTGCAAAAGCCTCGGCCCTGGGTCAGCCCAGCAGTGAATCGTCCTCCACATCCACTCAAGCACCCATTCCAGCGGTAACCTCTAGTGCTACCAAGCCCTACCCTGTACAACCCTCTAGGGCACCGCAAGCAGCCGCTCCCAGCCGTCCCGTCCCAACCAGGGCATCGATCACAACCAATCGTCCTGCGCCTACGACTGGTAACACGCCTGCCGCCAGTAACAGTGCTTCTGGCTCCGGTTCCTACCAGTACAAGGTTGGCATTCCTTTTGAAAACGATCAGACGCTAGAAAATGCCCGCAAAGTCGTGCCAGATGCCTTTGTTCGCACACTGCCCGATGGCAGAACGATCGTCCAGGTGGGTGCGGCGCAGAGTGAAGCTGAAGTGAAGGCAAGTATGCAGGGACTCCGTGACCGGGGTCTCTCTTCGACCGAAGTCTACAAGCGGTAAGAGGTGCTAACCGAAAAGGTACGGTACGATTGAGGAAAGTTTTGGGTTTAGAGCGATGAGGGTTGAGTCAGTCTGCCTCATCTGTTCCTTGAAACTTGACCCTCAAAACGATTATCTCCGGAGAGCAGCATGGGACTTTTCGATCGGATCATGCGGGTGATTCGCGCCAATCTAAATAGCTTGGTGAGTGGTGCCGAAGATCCGGAGAAGATTCTGGAACAAGCCGTGATGGACATGCAGGAGGATTTGATCCAACTGCGTCAGGCAGTCGCGCAGGCGATCGCCACACAAAAGCGTACCGAACGGCAATACTCTCAAGCCCAAACGACGGCTGATGAGTGGTATCGTCGGGCGCAACTGGCACTGCAAAAAGGGGAAGAGTCCCTTGCGCGTGAAGCGCTGACGCGCCGAAAATCCTACCAGGACACGGCAGAAGCCATGCGATCGCAAATTGAGCAGCAGTCCACAATCGTGACGCAGCTCAAGCAAAACATGATGAAATTGGAGAGCAAAATCTCTGAGGCAAAAACCAAAAAAGATTTGTACATTGCCAGAGCGCGATCGGCAAAAGCATCGCAGCAGATCAACGACATGATGGGGCGTGTGGGTACAGGCGGCGCGATCTCTGCCTTTGAGCGCATGGAAGAAAAAGTGTTGCAGCTTGAAGCGCAATCCGAAGCCGTTGCCGAACTGGGTACAGACGACCTGGAAAAGCGTATCGCATCCCTTGGTGAAGCCGATGCAGTCGAAGCCGAACTGGCTGCAATGAAGAATCAGATTACCGGCGGTTCACAAGCAGCCCAACTGCCTTCCAGCCACGCGACTATAAATTCTGAGACCGATCGAGAGCTGGAAAAGTTGCGCCAGCAAATCAGAGAACCTTAGTTGTAATGTGAGAGTGGTTGCTCCCAGTCCAAGCTCTAAGCCGCCAACGGCTTGCCACAGTGACAGTATGACGAGCAACCTTCATACTGTCCAGATTTACTCAATCGTGTGTAAACCAGCTACTTTATGGGCAACCTAGAGTTCAGATTAGCGCTGAAGGAGAGGAAATGCACATGATGGCAGCCAGTACAAAGTATCGGTTGGTCACTAGAAGTGACTTTGATGGACTTGTTTGTGCCGTTCTGCTAAAAGAACTGGACATAATCGACGAAATCAAATTTGTTCATCCTAAAGATATGCAGGATGGCAAGATCGAGATCACGGCGCATGATATCACGACCAATCTGCCTTACGTCGAAAGTGCTCATTTAGTCTTCGATCATCACTCTAGTGAAACGATTAGAAATCAAAGCCGACCAAAGAATTACATCATCGATCCAAAAGCACCGTCAGCCGCCAGAGTAGTTTATGAGCACTTTGGAGGATCGAAGCGATTCCCAAACCTTTCACCCTTAATGATGACCGCTGTTGATAAAGCAGATTCGGCTCAATTCACGGTGGAAGAAATTCTCAATCCAGAGGGCTGGACGCTCCTGAATTTTCTCATGGATGCCAGAACAGGCTTGGGACGGTTCAAGGAATTCCACGTATCAAACTACAACTTAATGATGCAGTTGATTGAAAGCTGTAAAACTCAATCGATCGACACTATCTTGACGTTGCCTGATGTCCAGGAACGGGTCGATTTGTACTTTGAGCAAGAGTCTCGCTTCAAGGCGCAAATCCAAGCCTGTGCCACTGTTTGTGGCAATCTCACCGTGCTTGATTTGAGAAACGAAGCGGTGATTTATGCGGGCAATCGCTTCATGGTTTATGCCCTCTTTCCGCAGTGCAATATCTCCATTCACCTCATGTGGGGACGACAGCAGCAAAACACCGTTTTTGCCACAGGTAAATCCATTTTCAACCGCTCGTCTAACACCAATATTGGTGAATTGATGCTGAAGTACGGCGGCGGTGGACATGCCAATGCAGGTACGTGTCAGGTTGACAATGACCAGGCAGAAGCAACGCTAAAAGAACTCGTTGCTCAAATTACGGCTGATGGTTGAGCTAGAGAAGCCGCGTTAGAACGTGGAGAGCAGAAAGTAAGACTGCTTTCTGAGCAACCGTTTGACTGATGGCTGTATCTCCCCTCACTACTTTCCAACAAGCGTTTTGAGGTATCTGACAGGCTTTATAACTAACCGCCAGCCAACAACTAACTCCTCAACGTTGGCACATCGCTAGAGATCGGTTGCTCTTTTAAGGCTGCTTCAGCATGGGGAGTGTCAAGCGATGCGATCGTGTCTGACTCGCAGATAAGCGACCCATCGCCATTCGTCGCACTGTCCTGAGTCATATGTGATCGTGCTCCGCCTCCGCCTCTAGAAGAGCGCACAGCCACGAGAATATCTTTGATTACCACAGCGGTTGGTACAGCAACGATGACACCCAGCAAACCACCCACACGCGCCCCCGTCAGAATGGAAACAAAGATCCAGACGGGGTTTAGCCCGGTGACGCTGCCTAGAACGCGAGGCGCAACCAGATTTTCTAAAATTTGCTGCACAATCAGCGACGCTGACAGCACTTTAACGCCCAAGCCAATATCCCGCAGGGCAACGAGCAGCGTCACCAGGGCAATGCCGACCGACCCCCCGAAGGGCACAAGTGCCATAGCGCCGATCGTCAACCCAAACAGCAAGCCGAACGGCACTGCCAACCACAAAAAGATCAGGGTTAAGATGGAACCCATGCAGGTAGACAAAATAAACTGACTTAGGAAGTAGTTCTGAAAACTCAGGCGCAGGGTCTCTGAAAACGGCTTCTGTACTTTAACAGGCAGCCATTCAACCAGGCTTTCCCAAAGCAGATCGCCATTCTGCAAAAGATAGAACGTCAAGACCAGCGTGAGCAACACATCTAGTAGACTGGTGACCGTGAAGACAGCCACGCTTAGGGCTTGTGCTGCAATCAACTGCAACTGGCTCTTGAGTCGATCGTTCACCTGTTCAGCTAGAAGGCTCAAATCAAGCGGCAGGTTAGTGCCCTCTAGCTGCTGGTTCAAAATCGTTAACTGCCGCTGCCCAGAGTCGAACCATTCTGGTAACCGCGCCACGAGTTGACGGGCTTGATCGAGCGCACTGGGTACCAACGTGATACCACCTGCTAACAAAATGGACAGTGCCAGCAAAAAGACGACGATCGCCGCTCGTCCGCGCGGCACACCCTGGCGCTGCATGATACCAACGGGATAATTCAAGAGAAAAGCAATAAGCGAAGCGGCAACCAGAATCACAATCAGAGAATGAAAATAGTCCGCGATCGCAGAAACAGCCCAACCGTTTAGCACTAACAGCGGAGCCGCCAGCAGAATCAGCAGCGCTTTTGCCGCAGGGGATAACGTTTCCCACCAGAGACGCAAACGCCCTTTATGCATATCGTGAGCTTCATGGTGATCCGACATGGGCACCCGCTGTCCTTTACCCTACACGTTCTACCCTACACCCTCCCCTCTGCTGCCACCCCTACCGATAGTTAGTAAATTGCAGCGCCATCGGCAACTCTTCCTGCTTCAAGCGTTGCATCACGGCTTGCAGATCATCTTTTGCCTTAGCGCTCACTCGCACAGTATCACCCTGGATGGATGCCTGTACTTTGTTGAATTCATCGCGGATTAACTTAGAAATTTGCTTCGCAATCTCCTGGCTGATACCCTTTCGCAGCGTGATCTCTTGCCGCACCCGATTACCGCTGGATGATTCAATTTTCCCGTAATCAAAAATTTTGAGCGACAGGTTGCGCTTAGCAGCCTTCATTTGCAGCAGGGTATGGATTGCGTCTAGTGTAAACTCGCTGTCGGTATTAACCGTAATCGTTGTTTCGCCCAACTCAAGGGTCGTTTTGGTATCTTTAAGGTCGTAGCGGCTTTGAATCTCGCGTGTAGTCTGATCGAGGGCATTGACTAGCTCCTGCCGATCGAACTCGCTTACAACATCAAAGGAAAAGGATGCAGCCATAGGACATTGGACTCTAACGGGGGAGCTTGATTCACATTCGGATTCCTTAGTCTATAGTCTACAGCCCATTGTCTCAAGTCCCGTTAGCCACCATGCGAGTCCTCAAGCTCTCAACCAAACCTGCACCGGGTGCTCCGATGCTGCCTTGTGATCGCCTGATCCTGCACCGTGGCTTTGGCATCCAGGGCGATCACAATGCGGGTAGTGGTAGTCCGCGTCAGGTGCTCATAGTTGATCTACGATCGCTCAATGACTTTGGACTACAACCTGGCGATCTGCACGAAAACATTTTGGTTGATGCAGACGTTGAGACAGTCCCATCGGGTCACATTCTCCAAATTGGGAGTGCGCTGATCCGACCGACGTTCCACTGCGAACCCTGCGCGAAACTGGAACGACTTCGTAAAGGTCTGGCAAAGCAACTTATTGGGCAGCGCGGCATTTTAGGGATGGTGGTTCGGGATGGCACAGTCGCGATCGGCGATTCGGTAACAGCTACGAAGCACACACTACCAGCACTGCCGGACGATGCTAAAGGTCGGTTTGATGAATTTGTTGCCCGGATTCCGGCAGGCAGCGTGGTGAGAACGTCAGATTTGCTGCTGGCGATGGGGGTAGCAAAGGCTTACTACCGAGCGATTCCAGCCTTCCTAAAAAAAGCCCCGCCAGAGCTACCTGTTCATCGTGTGGTGGCGATCGACGGTCGTTTATTTACCCGCTACCTGCCAAAACAAGCAGAGGCTTTAGCCGCCGAAGGGGTGGTGTTCACGGCTGGTAAGGTTACGAACCAATTTCTTTGGCACGCTAGCCATTTTCATGAGTTGGAAGCCTTTGGAGCGAAGGACTGAACTCGCCTGACTTGATAACCTTTTAGCAAACTTTGCCTGAAGCTCTAGTCTCAAAGCAGCGTCACGCGATCGCGCCTAATCTTCCGTAGGCAGGATGCTATTTTGTGTGCATCTTGCTAGGTTTTAATTGAGTAAGAAAATCAACGATGGCGCTGCGTGTGGAGCGCTTGGAACGTTGAAGGTGTGGGATGTATGTTTGAGCACAAAAGTAAAACCACAAAGCCTCGTTAGGAGTACCAGTGATGTTTAAAGCGATCGCAGTCGGTACGGTGATTGTTCTGACCAATACAGCATTTCCCAGCCTTGCCCAAAACCAACCAATCGGCTCAGCCGCTTCTTTAGATGGGCTTCAAGAACGCTCTGTCGCCAGACCTTCACCCAACGCGCCGATCTCATCCTCGCCGCAACGAAGCACTGATGTTCCAGCGGGTACAGAGGCAGGGCTACAGTTGAATAACAAAGTGCAAGTGATTGTCCGCCCTGAAAAGGGCACAAGCCAAGTAGGGGTTTACCCCGCCGATGATTCATCAGCGGGCAACAAAGTGCAGGTGCTTTACCAACTGAATCAGCAATAGCAGCAGACAGTCTGCGTTGAAATCGTGCTGCTGCAAGGTAGGAGTACGATTTCACACGATCGCACAGGACTCAAAACTCAGCCTATTGTTACTTCAGCTTTTGTCTGATGAAGGTCAAGATCTGGGACATCTGCTTCTTCAAGCCATCAATTTCGGCTTGCATCTTAACGACCTTTTCATTGAGTGCTTGAAGGTCGCTTGAAGGAGCGGCTACTGCGCTTGGCGCTGCTGGCGCTGGCGCAACCGCAGCAGGGCGACGCTTTGCCTTTGCCATTGCGGTTTTGATCGCATCAATCAGCTCTTTCTGATCAAACGGCTTCTGGACAAACTCAAAGAACTCAAATGGCTCCTGAAGTTTCTCAGTGACCTCTTCCTTACGACCAGACATCAGCACCAGCGGAATGGCTTGTAGATCTTGCTGAATCTGGATCTGCTGATAAACTTCCCAGCCACTCAGCCGAGGCAACAAGAAATCTAACATGATCAGGTTGGGGCGCTCTTGACGAATCAAGTTAAGCCCTTGAACGCCATCTTTTGCCTCCAGGACTTCAAAGTTACCTTTCGGTAACATATCCCGAACCATGTTTCGGATGACGTTGCTGTCATCAATGACCAGGATCTTGTGACTTGCCACAACGGAACTCCTCTGGTAGAGACTGCAAGGTTAGCGAGTAAGGTGAAAAGTCACAGTAGATGTGACAAGGCTCATAGCCCCAGCTAGTTAACTAAGGATTGAGACTTAGATAGTAACAATTAAACAATGAATTGTACTGACGTTAGACGGTAATCCTACCGCAGCACAATCCAGTTTAGCCCCAACAGAGCAGAATTACTCGTGCCAGTGTGACCACAGGTTGAGCGTGAACGCTCAGCCTGCCTGCTCTAATCCTTTAGAATTTGAGAAAGCGATGCTGTGTTTAACGTAGTGTGCCCAACTTTATGCCTGCTGAAACAAACGCTCTTGATTCTGTGTCGTCCCGTCGTCTGGCAGTTGAAGGCTTGCCAGAGTGGTTGAAACGCCCATTGGGCAAGGCGAGCGAGCTTTCGACGGTGCAGCGCATCATCAAGCAGCGTCAAATCCACACGATTTGTGAGGAGGGACGCTGCCCCAACCGAGGTGAGTGTTATGCCCAGAAGACGGCAACCTTTCTATTGATGGGTCCAACCTGTACGCGATCGTGTGGGTTTTGTCAGGTGGATAAGGGACACGCGCCCATGCCGCTAGACCCAGAGGAACCGCAGAAGGTGGCAGAGTCAGTAAGCCTGTTGGGCTTGCGCTACGTGGTGCTCACCTCGGTCGCACGGGATGATTTGCCGGATCAGGGAGCGGGTTGGTTTGCTCAGACGATCGCCGCCATTCGCCAGCGCAATCCAGTCTCGCAGGTTGAAGTGCTGACACCAGACTTTTGGGGCGGACGAGAAGGGGGAGAACCAGACGCTTTGCAGCAAGCGCGCATTGCCACAGTGGTAAACGCGGTGCCTGCTTGCTACAACCACAACATTGAAACCGTGCGGCGATTGCAGGCTCCTGTACGACGTGGGGCAAAATATGACCGATCGCTGCGGGTGCTTCAGCTTGTAAAAGCACTCAATCCAGCCATCCCAACTAAATCAGGGCTGATGTTGGGACATGGTGAAACCGAAGCAGAGGTGCTGGAGACCCTGGCAGATTTACGAGCGGTGGGGTGCGATCGCCTCACCATCGGACAATATATGCGCCCGTCGTTGGAGCATTTACCCGTGCAGAAGTACTGGACACCCGCTGAGTTCGATCGCTTGGGAGAGTTGGCGGGAGGAATGGGGTTTGCCCATGTGCGATCGGGTCCGCTTGTGCGTAGCTCGTACCATGCAGGGGAAGTGGACTGAAGGAAGCTTGATGCTGGTAGGATGAGTGCGTCCCAGGAAGAGACCTTAAGGAGCTAAACTCTACCCAAACAG
The DNA here is from genome assembly GCA_014380065.1 of Leptolyngbya sp. ES-bin-22. Taxonomy (GTDB): domain Bacteria; phylum Cyanobacteriota; class Cyanobacteriia; order Leptolyngbyales; family Leptolyngbyaceae; genus Stenomitos. Next base: position 20,559 of record JACMKO010000404.1, read on the forward strand.
GTGGCTCTCTCTTGTTAGATACTTTATGCGTAGTCTTTCGGACGTTAAGATTCGTCCAATGACATTACCAATGTTCAGCATTCTTTGGTATTCCTTAAACAGTTGATCTCTAAGGAGTTTCGTTATGACTGCACGGGCTAAAAAACCAGCATCTCCTGTCACCAAAACAGGAAATGCTCCCTATCCCTTCCGCACTTTTTGGGCCTTGCTGCTGCTGGGAGTTAATCTTCTCGTTGCCGCGATCTATGCCGGTTACTTGAATATTTAGCGTGTATTGATTCGTTTGTAGCCTGTAGCTGCTTGTTCAGGTGATGGGTCGGGGATGAAGCGCGAAGTGGCTTGACCTGGCTAGCCAAGCGTGAATGAAGGGCTACAGACTACAAACGAAGCTTGACCGATGTTTTTTACAACGTGCCTCTAAAAATGCCCTGAGGACGAAAGAGCAAGACAAGCACCATCATGACTAGAGCAACACCGAGTTTGTATTCGGTCGGTAACCAGTAGGTGCTGACTTCTTGAGCAATGCCGATGACGATCGCACCTGCGATCGCACCGTAGGGATTGCCAATGCCGCCAAGAATAACTGCTGCAAAGAGCGGCAAAATGAGAAACCAGCCCATGTTGGGGCGCACCGCTTCGACTAAGCCCAACATGCTGCCGCTCAACGCGGTTAAACTACCCGCAATCATCCATGTCCAAATGACAACGCGATCAACATTAATGCCTGTCACGCGAGCCAGATCGATGTCATCAGCAACGGCACGCATGGCTTTGCCAATCCGGGTCTTTTGCAGAAGGTAATGGAGCGCGACGATCGCCACAACTGCCAGCACGGTGACGACAATATCGTAGTAAGCAATCCGTAACCCCAGGACGGGAAGCGCTTCGGAAACGGGTAGATTATAGCTCTGGTTGCCGCCGCCCCACACGAGGATAATGCCGTTCCGCAGAAAGAGCGCCAGCCCGATCGAAATGATGATGAGCGTTGTGGAGCTTGCTCGTCGAGTACGCATCGGTGACCAGATCAACTTTTCACTCAACAGTACCGCAACCACGGTGAGACCGGCTCCTACCAACATTGACAGCCAGATGTTAAGTCCGGCTGTGTTGACCAGCAGGGTTAAATACGCGCCTAGAGTCATAAAGTCGCCGTGGGCAAAGTTGGAGAGGCGCAGAATGCCGTAGGTCAGCGTCAGCCCGATCGCTGCGAGAGCAATAATGCTGCCGACAGCCAAGCCATTAACCACGAGTTGAGCGAGTTGAAGATCCATTGCAATCCGTTGAGGCGATCGCTCTGATTGTCCAGGATAGCAGCGGTGTTTGTGAAGCGGCTTGCCTACTTTTTCTTCTTTTTCTTACCTTGCTTCACTGTTTGCGGTTTGGTCGTGCCAAAGCCCTGCGGTTTGTGGTTCATGGCATCGATTTTGGCGAGCAATTGCCTCATCTCAGCCATCTCAGGCGGGATTTTTGGCTTGAGGGCTTCTGGCGAAAAATCTGTTTCTTGCTTTAGCCCCAGTTCAACCTGGATGGCAGCCCAGGTGCCGACCATGAACTCATCGACGGTCTCAGCGGCAAACGCTTGCTCGATCAGCGGTGCGGCTTCGACTGCCTTTAGATCCAGCAGGTCGGCGATCAGAATCGTGTTGAGGTCAATGTCGTTCTCTGCGTAGGCTTCTAGCTGCTGTAGCATCGGCGCAACGCAGGCATCGCGGCTCTCTGGGTGCGATCGCGCAATATTGAGCAGGCAATCGACCGCTGTATTGCGTGCCCGTGTCTCATGCTCGGCATTAGTCAGATAGTCTGCCAGCACCGGAATCGCTGCTGTGCCAAACATGGCGTAGACTCTGGGCAATTCCTCTGTCACCCAATCATTATCGGGCGTTTGAAAAAGCTGCGTTAGTGGCGCGATCGCGGCTTCTGCATGTAACTGCCCCAGCGCCCGCCATGCATGGATCGGTGCCCAGTCCTCAAGTCGATCGCTCTCTGGTTCCCAAAAGGTGGGATCAGTTGCCATGCGAATTAGTTCTGGGATGTCGGTTGCTGTCAGACCAACGGTTTCGGGGTAATTGTGCCAGTCGTGTAAATCCATGTCAAGACAATCGCCGTAGGTCAGCAGTTTTGCTACGGGATTGTTGTAGGTGTCAAAACTCATAGACTCTCCTCTTGCCTTCATTGCTGTTCTCATGTGCATTTTACCGCTGCAACGTTAGACAAATGCGCGGCGATCGTCTTGCATGACGTAAGCGCCAAACAGTAAATGCTAACAACACTTGAGTCATGACCAATTAAGTAGTTGGGTTGAATTAAATGTAGGAGATTTAGCGCAGCATAACCCATGCTGTTCAACAGTCTGCGGCTTCATAAAGATATATATCGCGTCTTGCAATTAAACGCGCCTCCCGACTTACTACTACCTCTATTAAAGTAGATTTCAAGTACAGGCAAGTGTTTCTCGATCGGCTTTCATATAGCTTGGACATGTGAATCATTAGGGAATCATCAAAGTCGTCTTCCAGCCTTTAGAGGCACAAATCTACAGAGCCGTAATTGGTTGATTGACAAATCCTTCAACGATCGCGTGCTCCGCCACTGAAAGTGCGGGCTGATAGAGCATAGTCCTCTGTAGGCTTTGCCTTCCCGAAGGGTAGAGGACTACAAGAGTTTTTTAACCCGTTTCAACGGGTTTTATGCCGTTAGCCCGGCTTTTAATCACGGGCGGGTGAGCAACGAAGCAAGCAACCTTTCAGGACTTTTGTCAGTCAATCAGGAGCCGTACCTATAAAAAAGGCACAGAGTTGATGTCTGTTCTGACCCAACTCTGTACCCTTCTACCGTGTATCAAAACTAGAAAGCGTCACCAAGGCTCAACCTGAAACTTATTCAGTTAGCGTTCTTTGCTGTGTTTATTAACAAACAATCACCTTACCAAAGCGCGCGCACACCACCACTGGAAGGCTGTTCCTGTGAAGTGCTTGTGCCGTCCGTAGTAGAGCCTGAATTGGTGTCAGATTGGCTTCTGGGCTGGGGAGAAGACTGGTAGCCACCTTTAGGTGTTGTCTGATTTCGTTGCATGGTTGAGCCACTATTTTGCTGCATGGTTGAACCATTATTTTGGTTTCGTTCAACCTGCTGACTGGAGTCGCCACCCGTTGTTGCACCAGGCTCGTTAGCCCCTGGTTTGCTGTAGGAACCACTTTGCGAAGGGTTACCGCTTGGCGTGATGTTATTTCTATCCTGGTTGCCTTGCTCTCTACCTTCAGCGCTGTTAGAAGAAGCTGGATTTGAAGCGGGGTCAGAGCTAGTGGGAGTGCTGCTGGGCTGACCGGATGAATTGTTTTGCTGCATGTTCGTGTTGCTGCTAGGCACACGATTCAAATCTTCTCCACCGTTTGTCGTGCCAGCATCGCGTCCGCCTGGGTTGGTTGGCTTAACCGTGGAAGGCACGTTAGGATTGGTGTTGCCTGGAGACTGCTGTGAAAAACCGGGGAGGCTGATCAAGACGCTTAGACTTGCGACACCTAGAAGACCAGCCGCTTTAACCAACAGAGTCCTAGAGTTATTTGTGCTCATTTATTTTTCCTTATTTAGTCTCATTTGAGACGAATAATCGGTGACTTTCAAGCAGTTAGAGACTGGTTTATTTGCCTGCGTTTGTCATGGCTTGTTACTATGCGTAACTGGAGCATTCATTACGTATGCAGGCAGAGACCGATTAACTGCTGTTCTTTACTAGTTAAAGGTTAGAAGTCTTGCCATAATCATTTCTCTGCCTTAGGGGATAAGTCACAACTGTGCCGATCGACGGAAAGTTGATCCCTAAAAACTAACGATCGGTGCTCGAATTTCTAGCACTCAAGTATTTGTATAAGACGTAAAGAGAACTACTGGAAACGCCACGCAGCGATCGCCACGCAGCCCCAGCCTACTAAAAATGCTACGCCACCCAAGGGAGTGACGGCACCTAGCCATTTGATTCCCGTGAAGCTAAGGGCGTAGAGGCTGCCAGAAAAGAGGGCAATGCCAGCGATGAAGGCATAACCAGCCACTGCTAACGTGGGTGGAACGCTTTCGAGCCGACTTAAAAGCACCGCCACCAGAAATAGCGCGAGTGCGTGGTACATCTGGTAGCGCGCAGCCGTTTCAAAGATTTCCAATGCGCGTTCCGTCAAGCGGTCTTTTAGCGCATGAGAGGCAAAGGCTCCCGCTGCAACGGCTAATCCCGCAAGCGTAGCGGCAACAGTCAGAAAGACGCGAGTCAACAGCACCTTAACCCTCCCACCATTGGCTTCCTCAGTCAGTACCTTAATTTTCAATGACCATCACTGCCGCACCGATCGCCTCCAGTTGCTTTTTACACTGCTGCGCGATCGCTTCACTCACGCCCACCAGCAGCGGTGTTGGTGCCGCTTCAATCAGCTCTTTTGCATCCTTTAGTCCTAGCCCTGTGAGTCCTCGCACAAGCTTGATGGCAGCAATTTTATGAACGCCCGGTACGGCTTCTAAAATGACATCAAAGTTACCCTGGTTGGCGATCGGCTGACCAACTACAAGCCGCTGTTGAGGCAGATTCGCTTTCTGTTGAGTCTTACTGCCGCTACCAGGCAAACTCACGCCAGCCAGATTGAAGCGGTAGAACATGTTGCCTTCGTCATCTACGTCAAAGTTGGCGCTAAATTCGTTGGCTCGTTCATCCAGGTAAGCCTTAGCCAGCGCTCCAGTGAGTCCCGTTTCCATCGCGAAGCCCAGAGCCGTAATGCGTCCGTTGCCTTGCTTAAGTAGCTGGAAAAAAGTTGTCTGGAGGCGATCGTGTTCTTCCTGCTCACTTCTACGCCGATCATTCCAGATAAGCAAGCCGCCAAGCGAACTAGGTACTAGCCCAAACAGACATAATGCTATCGCAGCAATTTGTTTGTCGCTTGTTGATTTTGGATTTGCCAGGTTGGTCGCCTCTAATAAGATAATCGGCAAGCCGATGCCCAGCAAAATCCCTGCCGCTATTTTTGTGAATAATTTCATAGAACACAGACCCAACCCAATGATGCCGCGATCTTAGCCTTTGGAAAGTCTAAAGTCTAAAGGATAAACGCTGAATTTTTATCGTTCAGACTTTAGAATTCATCCTTATCTCCGCGTCACTTCCAGCAAACGCGAAAAGTAGAAGCTCGTTTTGGTCATCGCGTTGCGTTGCACTGTCCAGCCCTGGCTTTCAAGAATCTTCACGACCCCCGCTTCACGGTGCAGGTAGGCGCGAGTCGCTTTGCTGGGACCCGGAAAAAAGTC
>JACMKO010000038.1 GCA_014380065.1 Leptolyngbya sp. ES-bin-22
GTCATGGGAAGAGAGCTTGCGTCTCAACCCAGTCTCATTTTTATCTGGATAAATGAAACCACCCTGACCTCGGCATTTTCCGTAGGGGCGCACGGCTGTGCACCCCTACCTACGAACAATTTGTCGGTTTTATTTAATCCACGATCCTTAGTCTTGCTCTTGCTATATCTGGTTCTCCCGACTATTGTCTAGCTGCTGCCGAAGCTCATTAAAGCGAGTCGGTAATTCAGATTGCGCGATCGCCTGTTGCTCTCCAGTTGCCAGCCACTTAAGCTGAACGGTATGGTTGGCGGCTTCAGCTTCACCCAGAATGAAACAAGCAGCGGCTTTACTGCGATCGGCACGCTTAAATTGCTTACCAAACGCACTACTGCTCAGGTCTAGCTCAGTTTTAAACCCTGCCCGACGAAGGGTCTGCGCCAGCTTTAGCGCCTGAGTTTCAGCCGCATCACCTTTGGAAACGATATAAAAATCAGTGGCAGTTGCCTGGGTCGGTCTTAGCTGCTGCAAGAGTCCGATGAGGCGTTCGAGTCCGATCGCCCAGCCGATCGCGAGCGTTTCGGGTCCGCCCAATTCAGTCACCAAGCCGTCATACCGTCCACCGCCGCCTACCGTGCCAAACTGGACTGATTGGAACTCAAACGCAGTGTGGCTGTAATAATCTAATCCCCGCACTAGCTTGGGATTCAGCGTGTAGACAATCCCTAAATCGGTTAGAAGCTGCTGTACTTTAGTGAACCGCTCTTGAGACGCAGCGCTGAGGCTTTGCCCCAACAGCGGAGCGTCTTGCAAAATAGCTTGCGTTTTCGCGTCTTTGCTATCGAGAATTCGTAAGGGATTGCGCGTCAGACGATCTTGCGAATCGGCATCGAGGTCGGCTTTGTAAGGCGTGAGGTAGTCCACGAGCAGACTGCGATAGTGCGATCGATCGTCCCGCGTGCCCAGAGAATTTAGCTCTAGTTGCAAATCGTTCAGTCCAACGGCGTGCAGAAAATCAACGGCGATCGCAATCACTTCGGCATCAGCGCGGACATCCCCACTACCGAGCAGCTCTACACCCAACTGGTGAAATTGCCGCTGTCGCCCAGTACCCGGACGCTCGTAGCGGAACATCGCACCCATATACCAGAGTCGCTGTACACCCCCTTGTGCGTGCAGCCCATGTTCGATAAAGGCACGAACCACGCCAGCGGTGCCTTCAGGACGCAGCGTCAGTGATCGATCGCCCTTGTCCAGAAAGGTGTACATCTCTTTGCCCACCACGTCGGTTGCTTCACCGATGCCTCGCTCAAACAGATCAGTCTGCTCAAAGATAGGCGTACGAATTTCTGCAAACGCCGCTGTGGACAGAATGGCTCGAGCCGTTGCCTCAACCTGCTGCCAGTAAGCAATTTCACCTGGCAGGATGTCCCGCGTTCCCCGTTGCGCTTGAATTAAACCCATGTGTTATCTGACTTAACAGCTTCCCAGGCACCATAGCGATCGCTATAGTACGCCAAAATTTGTTGCACTTGCTCATAGCGGGCTGCGTCTGAGTCCGAAACACCTTTGATGCGGAGACTGTCTACTTGACTAAGGCGATAGTCAAACTGCTGAGACTGCTGGGGAATCAGCTCCACGACAACCCCGTCAACCTGACAAAGATGGGCAGCTACCTCACGGTAAACCGCCAGAGGCAACCCTGGGCAGTGAATGCGATCGTTCAATCTATATGCTCCAAGTGACAAAATAACCGTCATCTAGCCCAATCACAGGTTCAACTCATTGACAGACCATGATGCACGGTCAAGGGGTTGGTCGATCGGTCAAACTAAAGGCGATCGTATTCAGGAAGACGCTTCATTACCAAGCTTTGGCAAGTCTACATTCGGCAAGGCGCAGCAGTTAACCTCATCCAGGCACACTTTGCCCCACTGCAACGCCCACCGTACCAACGCTACTCGATTATCAGTTTCGGTCTTCGTTAAGATGTTACTGACGTGGTTATCAACTGTACGTTTACTAATTTCCAGCTTTTCGGCAATTTCTTGATTGGTCAAGCCAGCAGCTACCAGTTCAATCACCTGAAGTTCTCGGTCTGAAAGATGACCCTGCACTTGAGATTCACCAGCAGCCATAGATTCCTCGTCTGTGTATATCTACTCACCAACCCTTATTCTAGGGTAAGTTAGCAAAAATACTTATGCATCAGTCCGACTATGAATGAGCAAGATAGTGTTTGGACACATAAACCGTGGTGGTGCCAACCCTGGTCAATTTTGTTGACGGGTGTTACGTTGATTGGCGGCAGTTGGGGACTGCTGCGGATGGTTTGGTTGACGGTGATTGTTGCCGTTCCAGTGTTGACATGGATGGTCTTTTTTCTATTGGTCTACCCTCGGCTGATGGTGAAGAGTGACGTGCTGCTGGATGCAGTTCCGCCCCAACGTGAGTAGAGCAGGTTGCAGACAGATGTTTTTTCCTGGTAGTGGGTTGATCGCGATTGGGCTTGCTATTGTGTCACCGCTACGCTGGTTCCTATGTGGAGTGACACTTCTACCAACTGGGTTAAACCTAAAGACTGGGTCTAACATAAGGACAGCATCAGCAAGCAAAGCTGAAATCTAAATATCTGAGTCATTCAGCTTGATTTAGTGTCGTCGCTATACCGACTAGCAACTGAGCAGTGGCATTGATCCGGTGCAAAGTCAAAAATGAATGTCACCTTCTGCTGTTAGATCGGTGTCAGGTGCTTTAAAGGTATGGCTTAATGAGGCAGATAGACCTGGCAAGGACTTTTCATGCAAAGCGATACGGTAACAATTTACTGCCCCAATCATCTTTGTCAGGCTCCTAACCCAGAGAGCCATCGCTTTTGCCACCAATGCCGCACGCATCTGCCAAAGCGCTATTTGTGGGCAGTGGGTAAGGGCATGGAGTCGCGGCGATCGGGCGAGTTATTGGCTGGACGCTACAGCGTGAAGCAGACCAGCATTGTGCTAGATACACAGCCTGGTCGATTGCCACATGCACCTACAGAGATTTCATCCGACCTTGAACCGTACCTTCGGTTAGCACCTTATCAACTGCACGTGCCACAGGTGTATGGCTTGGTGGAGGCATCGCCGAAACGAAGTGGTGACATTTTGCTGCTAGAGCAAGCACCACTTTACACAGAAGGAGTCGTGAGCGAGGCGTTAGTGCCCCTTGAAGGGCAGTTGATGCCAGAGCTAACAGGGGCTTGGGCGCAGAGTGTCGCCCTGCGTCAGCTCAACTGGCTGTGGCAAATCGCACATCTCTGGCAACCGCTTGCCAGCGAAGGCGTTGCTGCAACGCTACTTAAACCAGAGTTGCTGCGAGTAGAAGGGGCACTGGTGCGGATATTGTCACTGCAACCTGATGGCAGGAACTTAGTCACGCTGGCATCCCTGGGTCAGGTTTGGCAACAGTGGCAGCTCACAGCGCAGCCAGCCATTGCCACTTTTTTGGATGAGCTTTGCCAGTTCATGCAGACGGGGCAGGTCAGCAATGCTGAACAGCTTGTGTCGATGCTCGATCGGGCTTTGGTTGAGTGTGGACGATCGCACTCGCGGCAACTGCACATTGCCACCCTGACCGATCAAGGACCCAGCCGCCAGCGCAATGAAGATGCCTGCTACCCGCCGGGTGGAACGGTATGGACAGGCGTTGATCCCGCTCAAACGCAGCCGTTAGTCATCGTTTGCGACGGTATCGGGGGACACGAAGGCGGGAACGTGGCATCCAGCCTGGCGATCGACACGATGCAGCAGCAATTACAGCCGTCATTGCAAGCTAAGACGATGCAGAGTGGCACCGTTGAGCCTACAAGCTTGCTGCTGCAACTGGAGCAGGCAACCCTCACCGCTAACGATGTCATCAGTCAGCGCAATGACAACGAGCAGCGGCAAGAGCGACAGCGGATGGGTACCACGTTGGTGCTGGCTCTAGCTCATGCCCATGAGCTGTACCTGACCCACGTCGGTGACAGCCGTATCTATCGCATTACGCGCCTGGGCTGTCATCAGGTCACGCTAGACGATGATTTGGCATCGCGAGAAGTGAGGCTGGGCTATGCCTTGTACCGTGATGCGTTGCAACAACCGGGATCTGGATCGTTGGTGCAGGCGTTGGGCATGGGTGCCTCGACGATGCTGCACCCGACTGTGCAACGCTTTGTACTGGATGAGGACTGCGTGTTTTTGCTGTGCTCAGATGGACTGAGCGACCACGATCGTGTGGATGAGTACTGGCAGAGCGAACTCTTACCGCTTTTAGACGGCAAAATTGATGTTGCAACTGCAAGCCAACGGCTTTTAACGATCGCTAATACTAAAAATGGACACGACAATGTGACGATCGGGCTGTTGCACTGCCAGGTCGCGTTACAGGCAACGTCTCCTGATGCCGTGCCGTTGCCTGTGGCGCTGGACGTGCCTCCTGTCGGTATCAGTCATCCAGATCGCACAGCGCAAGACGATGTGTCTTCTACGGTGAGGACTCAGGCTAAAACGCAAATTTTACCGACTCAGAAATCATCATCTCATCCTTTTGTCGCGCTACTGGCGTTGCTCGTCGTTCTAGGGCTAGGCGGTGTGCTTGCTTATGCCTCGTTTCCTGGTGTGCGCTTGTGGGCAACGTCGTTACTGGGTTTACAACCGCGCTTACAGCCTGAAGAAACCGTGCCAGCGCCATCCCCTCCTGAAAGCCCACCATCCAGCGTCGAGACATTATCGGTCGGGTCGCTGCTACAAGTTGGGCGCACTCCGGCAGACGCAATACCAGCCACAACCGAACCGATCGTGCTGTGGAGTCAACCTGAGCTAACCACGTTACCCAATAGTGTGCGTACGCGCTTAGGCATAGTCCCCGTCGGTAGCGTGTTGCAGCTTTCAAGCCGACAGGCAATTCCCGATCGCGGCTACTGGCTCAAGCTTAAGGTTTGCTCGCTTCCTCCCACTCCGAATACTCCACCAGCATCGCCACCCCAAGCCAGGGTGCAATCAGGAGAAAGCGGTTGGATTGAGCAAGAGGCGATCGCGCCTCTAGTGACTCAAAACCTGGGGTTAAAAGCATCCCAGTTGGGAGCCTGTGCTACCTTGCCGCCTGCTCCAGCCGCTTCACCAACCATCGTTCCGACAAAATCAAATGGTTAACGTCTGAACGTATTGGGATTGATTCAAAACGATGGACGACGAATGACTTACCGTCTCAGCACGGTAAACTGTGAAATTAAAAGCGGTCTAGCGCTGATAGGAGTTATGGCAACGTTTTTGCTCGAAGTTGGGACAGAAGAATTGCCTGCAAGCTTTGTGGATGAAGCGCTGGCACAGTGGCGATCGCGTATTCCTCAAACCCTGAAGGAGCGCTACTTAAACCCAACGGCGATCGAGTTCTACGGCACCCCACGACGGTTAGCAGTGCTAATCAAAGGGCTACCCTTACAACAGCCTGACCAGGAAGAAGAGGTGAAGGGTCCACCCGCCCAGGCTGCATTTAAGGACGGTCAGCCCACGCGAGCCGCCGAAGGCTTTGCTCAAAAGCAGAAGGTGCAGCTCTCAGATTTGGAGGTTCGTCCCACTGAGAAGGGGGAGTTTGTCTTTGTCCGCAAAACCATTGCAGGGCAGCCGACTGCCGAGCTTTTGCAACAACTGGTGCCCGAATGGATTACCGGACTCCAGGGCAAGCGGTTTATGACGTGGGGCGATGGTCATCTGCGGTTTTCGCGCCCCATTCGCTGGCTGGTCGCGTTACTGGATGATGCGGTGCTGCCGATCGTCCTCGTCAGCGGGTCTGAAACCTGCACCAGCGATCGACGCTCCTGGGGACATCGTGTCCTCTATCCTCAACCGATTGCACTACCTCACGCTGAAGCCTACGTCAGCGCGCTAGAGTCTGCCTTCGTCGTAGTAGACCCAGACCAGCGCCAGGAGAAAATTCAACAGCAGGTGAACGCTGCCGCAGTCAAAGTTGGCGGAGTTGCCGTTGTCTCGCCTGAGTTATTGCGCGAAGTGACCAATCTAGTGGAGTGGTCTACAGCAGTTGTGGGCAGGTTTGAGCCAGACTTCCTGGAGTTGCCCTCTGAAGTTATCACCACCGAGATGGAAAGCCATCAGCGCTACTTTCCAGTGCTCAAGCAGACGGGTGATGACGAACTGTTGCCATACTTCATCACCATCTCTAATGGCGATCCAGAAAAAACTGACATCATTGCGGCTGGAAATGAACGGGTGATTCGCGCTCGCTTGTCGGACGGCAAATTCTTTTTTGATGCCGATCGCGCCGCGCCCCTTGAAAGCTACCTGTCCAAGCTCGATACCGTGACCTTTCAAGAAAGTTTGGGTTCGGTGCGTGCCAAGGTCGATCGCATTTGCACCAATGCTGCCTTGATTGCTGAGCAGCTTCACGTGCAGAACCGCGAAGACATCCAACGTGCGGCACTGCTGTGCAAAGCCGATCTGGTCACGCAAATGGTGGGCGAATTTCCCGAACTGCAAGGTGTAATGGGTCAAAAATACGCGCTTGCCAGTGGTGAATCGGATGCTGTCGCTACTGCTATTTTTGAGCATTATTTGCCCAAAGGAGCAGGAGACAGTCTGCCGCAGTCGTTGAATGGGCAGGTCGTCGGGCTGGCAGATCGGTTCGATACGCTCGTCAGCATTTTTGGGCTGGGCTTGCTGCCAACAGGATCGTCCGACCCCTTCGCCTTGCGCCGCGCTGCTACAGCGATCGTCAACATCATCTGGACAGCAAACCTCCCCTTGAATGTCTATGCGCTGCTGCAACAGACGACCGTTAATTTCATCGAATCATTTGCGACTGTCGCTAAGCTGAATTTGGAAACCTTGCAGCAACAGCTTCAAGACTTCTTCCTCCAGCGCCTCCGCACGCTGCTACAGGATGATCAGCAGGTCGATTACGATCTGGTACATGCGGTGTTAGGCGAAAACGACACAGAGTATACCGAACGGGCATTAAAAGACTTGCTAGACGTGCGCGATCGCGCCCTCTTTCTACAAGCTCGCCGTGATGATGGCACCTTGGCGACCATCTACGAAATCGTAAATCGTGCGTCGCGGCTGGCTGCACAGGGCACTTTGGATACCCATCAACTCGACCCCGCAGCGGTTGTGCAGCCCAACTTGTTCCAGAAGCAGTCGGAGCAGGCTTTTTACGATGCCCTCAGTGCGCTACACCATTTAATGCAGGGGCAGCAGAACTATCAAAAGCTAGTCGCCACGCTGAGCGAGATGACACCCACACTCAGCCGTTTCTTTGATGGTGCCGACAGCGTGCTGGTGATGGACTCTGACCCAGCTATCAAGCAAAATCGGCTCAACCTGCTAGGTGTGTTGCGCAACCATGCACGTGTACTGGCAGACTTTGCGGCGATCGTCAAAGCGAGCGATGCCATTGATGGTGGTCGTCAACCCTAACGTTTTTGGCGGCTTACCTTAATGCTTTCTTTCTTGAAATTCAGCGCTTCTCCCTGTAGGGTGACGAAGGCAACGGTTAATTGAGAGAAAATTCTTACTTAACACAGGTTTCGTTAAGCTGCCTGATCGTTAAGAAAGCACTGTTTTTTTGGAGAAAAATCATGGGTTGGCTACAACGAATTTTTGGGAAAGAAAAGCCTGCGGGCGCTCAGGTGAATCCTGAACCCGCTCCTGCTTCGGCAGAAGTACCCGAAGCGGAAAAAACGGCATCCGGCACGATCGCACCTGAGCGCGTTGGGTTGAATGGTGAATATGACCAAAGTGGACTTGCTAAGCGAGTTGCCCTTGCGTTTGATGAAGATGCTGGACTGGATGATATTGAAACCCTATGGGTGGCTCAGCTTGGTACGACTGTCGTGCTCAAGGGCAAGGTTCCTAGCCAAGACCTTCTCAACAAGGCGATCGAAATTTCTAGAACCGTGAACGGTGCTGCTGATGTGACGACTGCTGAAGTTAACGTCGGCTAAACTGCCGACTTTGGTGCCTGGTTAGTGTAGAACATAAGGGCAAAGGAGCAGTAGGCGACATGTCACCTACTGCTCTTGACTTTTGGCGATTCGTTTGCCTCCCTAGCTAATGCGTCGTGGCAGTCGGGGCAGTTCAAGCGATCGAGACAGCGTCTGCGCAAAATTTAGTCGCTTACAAAGCAGTCGGTCTCGCAGCGTTTCAGCCAAACATGACTTGAAGCAGCCCGCACCCATTACCAGCAGGATCAATGGCAAAATCACGCCAGCTAGAAGAGACGCTTGCTGCCCTCAAGCAGATTGCCGATCCAACATCTGAAGCCGCGATCGCCATTCTGCGCCAGGTGTTGAATGGGAAACAAAACGTTGCGATCGCCCAGGCAAGTCGCATCATTCGCAACGCTGAGATCCACGCACTGATCCCCGATCTGGTTGCTGCGTTTAATCGCTGCCTGGTCAAACCTGAAACCACCGATCCGAGTTGCCTTGCCAAGAAAGCGATCGCAGAAACGCTATACCATCTGGACTACAGCGAGGAAGCGCTCTTTCTCACAGGCATCCGGCATGTACAAATGGAGCCTGTGTGGGGTGGCGCAGAAGATACCGCGCCAGGACTCCGAGGCATTTGTGCGCTGGGTTTAGTGCGCATGAACTATCCACAGGTGGTGAGCGAACTAGCCGATTTACTCGCCGATCCTAAAGCCGAAGCGCGAGTGGGGGCGGCACGGGCGATCGCCTACATGAATCATCCCGATGCGGCACCGCTCTTGCGTTTGCGAGTGCAGCTTGGTGACGAACCGCAGGTTTTCTCAGAGTATCTACTGGCACTCCTCAAATTGACTCCAGCCCAGTCGTTACCCTTAGTGGTTCGGTTTCTTGACCCGCCCAGTGGATCAGCTTTCCCTCATAGGACGACTGAAATTGCCGAAGCGACTGCACTAGCGCTGGGCGAATCACGCTTGCCAGAAGCATTTGAGCCGCTGCAACGCTGGTGGCAACGATCGCGAGATCCCGAACAGCGACGGACAGCTCTGCTAGCGATCGCCATGCTGCGGCAGGACGAACCACTCGCTTTTTTGCTGACACTGGTTGCAACGGGCATCACCAAAGACGCAAAGGACGCGGTTGCTGCCTTAGGCATCTATCAACAGGATGAGGTCTTGTGGCAACGCGTCCGTCAAACTGTTGAACAACGCGATCGTGGCGGTGATGTAACCCTGTAGTCTCCAGTGCGCATCTCTGTGTCGAGAACTACTTGCGCGATCGAAAAGTCCACAGTATAGTTTAGTAGTTCGAGGTTCTCGAACTACTAAAGGAAGCCGCAGCCTTACTTGTGCTTGAGGTAAAGGCTGTGATGCTGTGACTGTCATCTCTGTCTTTGCACTCTAGCTTTGCTGTTGCTACGTCGCTCCAAGCTCAAGTCATTAGTTGCTGATCGGGCTGATGCTATTTGTAAACTGTTTCTTGATTCTGGAGAGCCTACACCATGAGTTCTGATCTCAACCTTTTTTCGCCGCTTCAAGTGGGTGCTTATACCTTGCCTAACCGCATTGTCATGGCACCATTGACTCGTAACCGCGCCAGTGAAGGCAAC
>JACMKO010000405.1 GCA_014380065.1 Leptolyngbya sp. ES-bin-22
AAAAAGCGCTAAAACTTCGCTCAAGGCACGCTTTAAACCATAGGCTGTAAAGTCGCTGCCCGATCGTGTTTGACCCGCAATCCGCTTCAATCGCTGTGCTAAATTCTCAACATCGCCCGCCAGGTTTTTTTCAATGATGAGTGATTTTTTCTCGGCGGCTAAGCGATGATATGGAGCGGTTATGCCTGTCAAATTTGTGTAAAAGATGTCGAATTTTTCTTCATTAACCGTGTCGCAGAATAGCCCATTCACGTAATTAAGAAATTCGTAGCCACTTGTGCCTTGAATCTGCCAATTTCCGGGCAAATCTTCAGTTAGCTCTAAGATTTTTTCGACCGTAATGTACAGATCGCCAATTTTCTCACGCAGTCGTTCTAAATATTCGGCAGGATTGTAAAGACCATCAATATGATCAATACGTACTCCAGTAAAAATGCCTTCGTCAACCAGTTGAGCAATTAATGTATGCGTCTTATGAAAGACTTTGACTTCTTCAACCTTGACTGAAATTAATTCATTCACTGTGAAAAAGCGACGGTAATTGATTTCCTCAGCTCCAACTTTCCAAAAAGCAAGACGATAAAATTGCTCACTGAGCAAGCTATCCAGAAGGTTAAAGCTTTCTGGATTGCCTGCTTCCCCGTTAAATGACTGCACATTAGCGGCAAACAATTCCTTGACAGCATCATTCTGCTGATGTAACTCCCAAAGCAGCCCTTTGACAAACGCCACCTGATCGTAACGCTCTCGTCCCCTTGCTTCAGTAGGAATATTTTTGATCAGATAAAGAATGCCTAGAAGCTTCACAAAATCTGGATGTCGCCTACCTAAAGCCTTAGTTAATTGCCCCAAGTGATGAGTAATAAACCGTGCGTAAGATTCGATCCGCACGGGTAGTCTCAACCCAAAGTAGTTAACACTTAGACCTGTTTCATCGTAAGCAAGCTGAATATCGCCGTTTTCTAAACAGTTGCCATAGAAGTCACCTAGAAGTGGCGCTAAGACCCGTTCGCGGATATCTTCGTATGCATGATTCCAGTCAATATCAAAGTAGTCAAAGCTATCTGAATCAAAGCCATTTTCCAAGACATCCATCAGCCATAAATTCTGGCTGTCGTATGCCATATGATTGGGCACAATGTCTTGTAGCCAGCCCATTTGTTGATGCTGCACGGCGCTCACTAACGCATCAAATGCTTCACGGGTGCCCAGTTCAGGATTTAGTTGAGTCGGGTCTACTACATCGTAGCCATGACTGCTACCAGCTCTAGCTTTAAAGATGGGAGATGCATAGAGATCGGAGATACCTAACTCCGCAAGATAGGGCACGATCGCAGTTGCAGCCGCAAAATCGTACTCTTTACGAAACTGAATCCGATACGTAGAAATTGGAATTCTCATACATCTTGGCTCATTAGTTGATTTATTTAGCTACAACAGTGTCTGCCTTGCACCTTATATCAATTTCGTATGAGTCTGCATAGAACTGTAGGTTGGGTTGAGTCTAACGAAACCCAACCGAGCGGATGCTGGCGTTGGGTTTCATGCTGTTCAACCCAACCTACAATTTATGATTTGTGCATCTTTAAAAAGAATTGGTATTAAGCCTGATAAAGGGCAAAGCTAACCCCTGGTATGGTAAGCGATCGCCCAAACACTAAATCGGTTGGTAGTTTGGCACCAGAACCTAACCATGTTTCATCAGCAGAATCGAGAATCTTTTGCCAGTTACCATCGGGAATTTTAGGCGTGAGGCTAACAGCGTTGTCGCTAAAATTCATCAGGCAGAAAATCTGGCTTTCAGCAGACCACCGATGTAGTAAAAGCAGCTTTTCATCCTCTAGCGCAATTGCTTCTAAGTTGTGCTTGTCGAGCTTCTTAAGGGCAGGAATGGTGCGGCGAAGCTGGATTAATTGCTGATAGAGATCACGCAAAACTTTGTGCTTGCCTTCATTGCGCGTCTCCCAGCGTAACTGCGATCGCTGAAAGGTGTCCTCGCTTTGGGGATCAACATACTCGCCTTCCAAATGAAAATGGGCAAATTCTCGTTTTCTGCCTGCTCTGACGGCTTCCACTAAGTTTGGATCAGTGTGGCTCACAAAGTAGAGAAACGGTGCCTCTTCTCCATATTCTTCACCCATAAATAAAAGCGGGACATTGGGCGATAGCAGCAGCACTGCCGCGCCCAGCTTCAGTGCTTCAAAAGAGACGAGATGGGTTAACCGATCGCCCAGCATCCGGTTGCCAACCTGGTCGTGGTTTTGAATGCACACCACAAACTGATGACCGGGCAGTGCACTAGAATCACTGCCATGCCAGCGATCGCGAAACGGCGAATACTCCCAGGAGTAAACAAACCCTTGTTTCATCGCTTTCGCTAACTGCTTACACGTCCCATAGTCCTGGTAGTAACCAATCTGCTCGCCCGTTAGCAGCGTGTGGGCACAGTGGTGAAAGCCATCGTTCCACTGGGCATCCATGCCGTACCCACCCTCGTCAATGGTGCGAAGGATGCGAACATCATTCACGTCGTTTTCAGCCGTGAGGTAGAACTTACGTCCCTGGCGCTGCGAAAGCTCAGCAACCCGTTCTGCTAGCTCTTGCAAAAAGTGCTTAGCATTCAGATCGATGATGTGATCTGTGGCATCCAGCCGCAGCATATCGATGTGATAAGTCTCAAACCAATACAGCGCGTTTTGCAGAAAGTACTGCCTTACAGGATAGCTTTGCGCGCCATCAAAGTTAAGCGCACTGCCCCAGACACCGCTATATTTCTCGGTGAAGTAGGGTCCGTAGTCGCTAAAGTAGCTGCCCTCAGGACCAAAGTGGTTGTAGATCACATCCAGGACGATCGCCATTCCCTGTTCATGGCACGCGTTGACAAGGCGCTTCAACCCATCGGGTCCGCCATACGAGTTCTGGACAGCAAAGGTATAGACCCCGTCATAGCCCCAGTTGCGGTTACCAGGAAATTGGGCGACAGGCATAAGCTCGATCGCATTCACCCCCAATGCTTTCAGCTCGGGCAAACGCGGAATGATTGCCTCGAAAGTACCTTCGGGCGTGAACGTGCCTGTGTGCAGTTCATAAATAATTAGTTCATCGAGGGGAATCCCTCTCCACTGGCGATCGCTCCAGCTAAACGTGGAGTGGTCGATGACTTGGGAGGGACCGTGCACACCATCGGGCTGAAACTGCGAGGCAGGGTCAGGACGCTCAGTGTTGTCATCCAATTGGTAAAAGTAAGTCGTTCCAGGCGCAATATTCTCTGCCGTGACCTGCCAGTAGCCACCGACAGACTGCATGGGCAGCACTCGCGCACGCGGAGACGTAATGTTTACAGCAACTTGCTTATGCAATGGTGCCCAGACTGTAAATTGGCAGCGATCGCCACCCAAAAAGAACGCACCAGCATCCATAGAAAAAGTGCCCTATTTTTCAGTACTTTCTAGGGACTATATTTTTCTTGCTGGATGCTGAAACCTTCCCAAAAGAGGATTTTTGCAATTTTGCCCAAACAATTCATCTAAGCATTAGAGAGGGGCGGCTTAGACAACACGCTTCAAATTCAGCTAGTTGCTTAGTCCGCCCGGTGAGGCTTAGTCTAGTGCGTTGTTTTCACATGGCACATCCCTAAATACGTACAAACTTAGTCATTGGATTCACTGGAGACAATCAGGGCAAAGCATTCGACGCGTAAGCTCTCGGTGCTTTGTGCAACGGCTAGTCGAAGGCTTTGCCCCTACTGGTGTATCGCCATTTGTGGCTGCACGATCGCTAGTGGCTCCATTAGAATACGCACACTGTCTCCTTGCCCGATCGTGCCGGGACATTCGATCGAACACACAATGCCACGCCGTTTTTGAGCGATCGGCACAAACCGCTTGATCAAGCCAGGTTGAGCTGGATGAAGTGTCTGGATAATCTCACCTGGATGACGACAGGGTGCATTTTCGCCCTCACACACCAACCCAACACCATTTGGCAGCAAAAGACGAGAGCCTGTGGGTAGCTGAGTGAGGTGAGGCAGTCCCCGCAGCAGCAGATTTGCTCCTAGCCATTCTGGCAGCAGCACGTCTATCCCTAGCTGTTGAGCGATTTGATCGCACTCCTCGGTTGACACTACACTAATTTGCCGCCGATTGCGGATTTTGGTACCGCGCGGATACATCGGTTCACGCGCTCCTGACAAGCGGGTCAAACCGTAGTGGCGATCGCCCGGAATGCCTGCCATATCCAAAACGACTTGATCGGCGCGGCGCGTTACAAAGGTGCCGTGCATATCCGCAAGTAAAACCGATTCCACTGTTGCAGAAAGAAATTTCATACTGTCTTAGGTCGTAATAAGCGTTGAGTAGCTGGCATTACTACCGAGCAATCCATTCTGTCTCTAGGCACGTTTGTAAAGGGTCAAATCTACTACTCAAGTAGAATGTGACACCTCTAATCGAGCGACAAAATATAAAGAGACTTTAAGAAAATGAGTAATTATGCAGCGCAATTCAGCCGTGTCGGCTAAGCCAGATTTTGCAGGAATGCAAGATCAGTTTGCCCTCTCCACAGCTCCTAACTACACCGAAGCAGAACAAACGTTAGTCACACTGCTTCAGGTTGACAATTTGGATGAGAACCTGGATCAGCATACCCGTTCGCGAACAGCTTTTGAAAAAACAGTTGCAGCGGCTCTAACGGCTGCCTATAGTGCTGCTTACAACTCCAGCGCTGCTCATCACTTTTTGCAGCGCATTCTCTACCGCATTAACCGTCTTAAGTTTTTCTGGTATGACGCGCTAAGCAATTACACCAATGAACGATCGCTCTACCTGCAAACGATCCGCAATCAGATCGAAGCGGCGTGGCAGGCGTGGGAACTCGCGCAACTGGATGTAGCAAGCTTGAAGCGCCTGGACGTAGTGGAAGCCTTACGCGATCGAGCTGCTGCTGACTTGGAGCCTGAACTTTCAGAAACAGGGCGCTATTTTCGGGATGATGTGACCCTGGCAGGCTACCGTAAAATGCTGGAGATCGCGTCGCTCGACGGTCTGGTAGAAGCCAGTCAACTTTCCCGTACCTTGGGCGGCGTTGCTAATGAGATCCACA
>JACMKO010000406.1 GCA_014380065.1 Leptolyngbya sp. ES-bin-22
CCGATGGCGGAAGACTTGAATTTGAGCATTCTCGATTGGTCGCCGTTGGGTGGGGGTGTACTGTCGGGAAAGTATTTGAACAATGATTCTGACCACGATCGACTCAACAAAGCCGAGTATTTCCAGCACTACAAGGTCGATCGCGCCATGCAAATTGCTCAAGTCGTGGTGGATGTTGCGGGTGAAATTGGCTGTAGTGCCGCGCAGGTTGCCCTCGCCTGGATTCGCCACCAGTCACCCCGACACATTCCGATTATTGGAGCTAGAAATTTGGATCAGCTCAAAGACAATCTTGGGTGTTTGGATGTCACGTTGAATCAGGATCAACTCACTCGTCTCAATGCTGCTAGCGAAGTTGATCCAGGCTTTGCCTTGAAGTTTCTGCGGCGATTGCAAAACCTATTTTTGGGTGCGGCAACTGAAACGCTGGATCTGAGTTTACATCCTGTTTCGCGCCTGGTGCTCGATCGCAAATAACTAGAATGAGAAAAAATGAATCCAACTCTCCTCCACACAACCACCCTGATTTTGATCGCTGCTTCTCCTGTTTTGACGGCTACTACTACAGCACAAAGTTCCATTCAGTTACCTGCGAGATTTCAGTATCCCAACGGCATCACTCACAGCAGCAACGGCACTCTGTATGTTGGCTCTGTCACTAGTGGAAAAATCTTGCGGATCACGCCGAATGGCAAGACGGAAACCTTCTTTGCTGGAACCGATGAGATTTTCGCGGCAACCAGTTTGCGATTAGATGAACAACGAGGCATCCTCTGGGGAGCCTCTCCCGACTTTCTCGGTGTTCGTGGTGCCGATGGTCAGGTGACTCGTCGCCCTCACCGGATTTTTGCGATCGATGCTCGCACTAGCAAAGTCCTACAAGTGATTCCCATGCCCGATGGTGGCTTCGGCAATGACATCGCGTTGGATGAGGAGGGCGGCGTTTATCTAACCGATAGCGCGCGTCCACGCATCTACTATAGCTGCCGCCATAGAAGTTAGGACACAGCTTGTTTGAGCACGGCTTCCATTGCCTCGCGCAAAGGGGTGGCATCACGTAACTGTTTGCGAATGCGACTTTTCAACCACGCCCAGCATTTTTCAATGCGGTTGAGGTCAGGTGAGTACGGTGGCAAATAGACCACTTGCGCTCCAACGGCTTCAATTAATTGGGCAATGCGTCCCCCGTGGTGAAAGGTCGCATTATCTACAATCACCCACTCTCCAGGTTGGAGCACCGGAATTAAGCAGGTTGCTAACCAAATCTCAAAGACGGTGCGATTACAAGCGCCTTCGACCGTAAAGGGAGCAATCAGTTGCCCTGCACGGTAGCCCGCAATCATATTGACGCGACCTTGACGACGACCGGACTTCAGCCCATCAACCCGTTCCCCGGCAGGCGACCAGCCATACCCATAATCATCCCGTTCGTCCATGCCCGACTCGTCCACATACACCAAGTGTCCGGCTCTCGGGTCTCCCAACTGTGCTAGGAAGGCTGCCCGTTTAGTCTCATCGCGTTCGCGATACCCGTACGTCTTTTTTTTCGCGTCCAGCCCACTTTTGCCAGTGCCCGTGAAATCGTCCGGTCACTGATGTCACCCGCCCAAAGTGCTGCCATCTCCACTTGCGTCTTATCACTGTGTGCCTTCGCAAAGACCCGAAACTTTTCCCAGTCCGTGATTTTCTGACGCGGACTCGCGGCTTGCCGCTGTTTCGCCTGCACATCACCCGTTGCCGCTTTGCGTTTCAACCACAGGTCAATGGTGTTGCGACTGATGTTGAAGAGTTGACTGACTTCACTTTTCTTGAACCCATCCAGTTCAAGCGCTTGCATCACTTTCTGGCGGAAATCATAACTGTAAGCTTTTGCCATCGCAGAGCGCCAAGAGACTACTGCCCTTAGTCTATGTCCTAAACAGACTGGCGACAGCTATAAGAGCGATCGCCACGATCGATTCATAAAATCAGCACTACCCAGATCTTGGCACCACAGATGCCCGATTTATGTTGGTGCCGTGAGTACAGTGGCTGTATTCACGGCACCAGTAGGGATAGCGTCAGCAGTCATTAGTTAGCAGCATCTTTTAAGCTCACTGACTTTAAAGCTTACTGAGCCGCTGCTTGGACCTGACTTAGTAGACTATGTAACGTCTTGCCCTCAATCACCTCTGTTTCCAAAAGTTGAGTGGCAATCGTCTCCAGCAAATCACGGTTGCGCTTGAGCACATCCAGCGCCTGTTGATGAGCCGTTTCCACAATGTCTCTCACTTCGCGATCGATCGCTTGTGCCGTTTCTTCGCTCATCGCCTGTCGAGGGTTGGGCGAACCATCACCTAAAAACGTATTCTGTTGTCCGCGCTGATATGCCAGTGGGCCCAACACTTTGCTCATGCCGTAAGTAGTCACCATCCGCTCTGCCAGGTCTGTAGCTCGCTGCAAGTCATTCGAGGCTCCAGTAGTAATGCTGCCAAACACAACCTCTTCAGCGGAGCGCCCGCCCAGCAAAGTGGCAATTTGACCGCGCAGTTCCGCCTCATCCATGAGAAAGCGATCCTCTGTTGGCAGTTGCAGCGTGTAGCCGAGCGCTGCCATACCGCGAGGGACGATCGAGATTTTCTCCACTTGACCACTCCCGGTCATCAGAGACCCAACCAACGCATGACCGACTTCGTGATACGCCACAATCTTCTTCTCTTTATCGTTGAGCACGCGGCTTTTCTTTTCCAGTCCTGCAACGACACGCTCGATCGCCTCTGCAAAATCTTCCTGTGCGACAGTTTCGCGCTTGTTACGAGCTGCTAACAGTGCCGCTTCATTGACCAGGTTTGCCAAATCTGCACCCGCAAAACCAGGTGTACGTGTGGCGATTGCCTTCAAATCCACATCGTTACCTAGCTTCACTTTCTGAGCGTGGATTTTAAGAATCAACTCACGCCCTGACAAATCTGGACGATCGACCAGCACCTGACGGTCAAAGCGACCGGGACGCAGCAGCGCAGGATCCAACACTTCTGGACGGTTGGTGGCTGCTAGCACAATGACA
>JACMKO010000039.1 GCA_014380065.1 Leptolyngbya sp. ES-bin-22
AAAGGGCCCGATCGCTTGACTTCCTGCTGTAGCGTCGAGCCGCTGACATACTCTTGCACTAGGTAAAATTCTCGATTGACCTCAAAGTAATCTAACAGACGTGGAATTTGGGGATGGTTCCCAATTTTTCCAAGAGTCTTGGCTTCTCGCTGAAACAAATCCCGCGCCATTTGTAAGACGTGAAACGAGGTGGTTACAGGTCGCAATTGCTTAATAACGCAATAAGGAGAACCGGGTAAAGATTCATCCTTTGCTACAAACGTAGCTCCAAAACCACCTTGCCCTAATGCCTGGAGAACGCGATAGCGATCGCGCATTAAAAGATTGGTTCCACAAGCTGCACATTGGTTAACAGTATTAGAGTTCTCGGGATTGGGACAGGCAGGATTTAAGCAGTAGCTCATGCAGCATCACTCGCTTGATAAATTGCCAGGTATCGCCATCTTTACAGCAGATTCTGACACCCTTCAGCTTTCTTACTATTCCCCGGCTAGAAGGGTAGAGGCTCAGTCTGACCAGGAAATCTGTTTGAAGACTTGCTGAAGAACCCGATAGTTTCACGAGGATTTCTACGTAAGTAATTAATGCCCTTACACACTGATATATTATCAAGAGACAAATTAATCACTTTCTGTCCGGGATTCTTCAATATCGTGGCAGAGATCCCGAAGCGTTTGTTTTTGGGTTCGGCGAGAGGGCTGACGATACTTTTTAGTCGCCAACTTAGGCTCAACTTGTAGTTGATCTTCTCCTTTATTGTTCATTAATTTAGTGCTTTCCTCAACTTGACTAGAGTGATTGAGGGTTTCTTTATGAGCGATCGTTTCATCTAGAAAAGTTAAGTAATGGTCGTACCGTTCCCAAGTTCCTCTCACTACACAATTGGGTTCTGTACGATGTAAGCAGTTGCTAAACTGGCAGGACTTTTCTATTAGTCGTTGACGTACTTCAGGAAAATACCGCGCTAACTCTGTGGGTGTACAGTCTAAATCTGGCTGATTAAAACCAGGACTGTCGGCTAGCAAACCGCCATCCGGTAGACGGAATAGCTCAACATGACGAGTCGTATGCCGTCCTCGACCGAGTTTGCCTGAGACTGAATTGACTCTTAAATCAATAGCGGGAATGAGTTGGTTAATTAGACTAGATTTACCAACACCGGAAGGACCAGAAACAATCGTAATAGTGTTAGCTAATTGGTGTTGTAAAGCGGTTAGACTGCTGCCTTCATGGAGGCTAATAGTGGTTGGATCGTAGCCCCATTGGTGAAGGCGATCGCACCATTTCTGTCGCATCTCTGGTGTAATCAAATCACTCTTATTCAAACAAAGACTGACGGCTAAACCTGTAGATTCAGCCTTGACCAAAAAGCGGCTGAGTTGAAACGGGTCTAAGTTCGGTTCTGCAAGCGCGAACACCAGCAAGATCTGATTGGCATTTGCAACGGGTGGACGATCCATTTGAGTTTGGCGGGGTTTCACATCAGAAATTGCGCCTCGTCCATCTACCCAATCGGGTTCTTCAACGGCTACGCGATCGCCCACCATCACCTGCTGCCCAATTTTCTTTAAGCGCGATCGGCGAGTGCAGAGTAAGTAATCAACTCCCCTTGCCTCTAGCGGAATGAAGGTATCAAGCCGCACCCGATAATAGTTAGCTTGAACAGCAACAACGGTTCCAACTGGAGCATGGACAACTTGAGAATTGCTGCCCGCACTCATAGCTCAGGCTCGCTGATCTGATCGGGACGACGAATCTTTAGGGCAAAAAAGTCAGTGCGATCCTCAATTTGTTCAATCCCGTAACCTTCCATTTTGAGGCTGTCTGGCACTTGTTCCATAGGTTCACCCGGATCAAGCCAGACCTCTAGAAGAGAGCCAGGAGCCATCTTCTGGAGACGAAGCTTAGTACGGACAAAATTAATGGGGCAGGGAGTTCCTCGAAGGTCGAGTTGAGCGTCGGGCGTTAGGTTGCTCATCCTCGAAAGAGTCCTCCAAACAAGCCGCCGCTTTTGCTGAGGCGATCGCCCCGAATTTTCGCCAGTTTTTCCAGTAGCTCTTTTTCTTCAGTATTAACTTTAGTCGGAATGTCGATCGCAATAGTCATCAGGTGATCTCCCCGACTGACGGGATTACCTAGACGTGGAACGCCCCGGTTTTCCAAGGTGATTGTAGTATTCGGCTGAGTGCCGGGAGCAATAGTGACTTCTGCGGGGCCATCGACGGTTTCAACTTCGATGCGATCGCCCAAAATTGCCTGCAAGTAGCTGATTTTGAGCTTAGAGAGAATGTTGATGCCATCTCGCTGAAACTCAGCATCTTCATTGACAAATAAGTACACATATAAGTCCCCTGGAGGTCCGCTGCGTTGTCCAGTGTCTCCCTCATTAGAAACTCGCAGGCGTGTACCGTTATCGACCCCGGCAGGAATCGTAATCTTGAGCTTTTTCGCCTCTTGCTTCTGTCCGCTGCCGCTGCATACGTCGCACTTGTCTTCAATCATTTGCCCTGTGCCGTTACAGGTGGGGCAAACAGAAACTTGAGTAAAACTGCCGAAAGGAGTTCGGGTGGCTCGGCGCACTTGCCCAGCTCCTGTACAAGTTGAGCAAACCCGTGGCTGAGTCCCAGGTTTTGCACCTGAGCCGCTGCAATTGGTGCAAGTTTCTAGATGGCTGATCCGAATCTCTTTTTCGCCACCAAAAACTGCTTCTCGAAAGTCTAGCTTCAGGTCAAGACGTAAATCATCGCCCCGTGTCGGTCCTCCCCGTCTGCGTCCGGGTTGTTGCTGCTGACCCGCACCACCTGAGAAGCCACTGAAAAAGCTTTCGAAAATATCTGCAAAGCCACCCAAGTCACTAAAGTCTTGGTAGCCAGCGCTAGCAGCAGAACCTACTCCAGCTTCACCAAAGCGATCGTAACGCGATCGCGTTTCGGGTTCTGAGAGAACTTCGTAAGCTCGGTTAATTTCTTTAAAGCGCTCCTCTGCACCTGCGTCTTTGTTGACATCAGGATGATATTTACGAGCGAGCCGTCTGTATGCGCGTTTCAGTTCCTCTTTGTCTGCGTTGCGCTGAACGCCAAGGAGTTCGTAGTAATCACCTGCCATAGAGCGTTGCTAAATAAGTGGGATGAGGAAGTTGAAAGTGGAGATTTGCTTTGCGCCATGATAGCTCATTGATCACATTTTCCACCTACTCCATCCTAAACTACTCAGCAGGGGAACTGCCGTGATCTGAACAGATGCCATTTTTTAGGTCAATCTACTGCTTCATAATCAGCCGTAATCGTTTCATCATCTGCGAAGTCGTTGTCGTACTCCTTTGAACCGTCGTGTTCAGCCGCATCGCTTGCCCAAGGAGCCGCTGCTGCGTAGGCATATTCTGCTTCGCTGCTGCTTGAGCTATCACTGCTCGAACTGGCACTGCTCGAACTGGTCTCAGCCGCCTGCTGATAGACCGACTCACCCATAGTGTATAGAGTTTGCTGAAGCGCTTCTAATCGTTGTTTCATCTCGTCAACGGTGACAGAACGGTTTGCCAAAGCTGTTCGCAAGTCAGAGGCGCGATCGCTTGCCGATCGCTTCAGATCGTCGGTAATGAAGTCGGTGCTGTCACGTAAAGTTGATTCGTAGCTATAGAATAAGCTATCCGCCTGGTTACGAAGCGTCACAAGCTGCCTACGTTGATCATCATCTTCTGCATACAGCTCTGCTTCCTGGCGCATCCGCTCGACCTCAGCTTCACTCAATCCGCCCGTATTGCTGATAGTAATGCCTTGCTCACGTCCTGTGCCTTTGTCACGGGCTGCCACCTGCAAAATACCGTTTGCGTCAATTTCAAAAGACACCTCAATTTGAGGCACGCCTCTGGGTGCAGACGGAATGCCCGTCAACTGGAACTTACCTAAGCTTTTGTTATCTCTTGCCAAGGCTCGTTCGCCCTGTAGCGCATGGACTTCGACACAGGTTTGACCGTCTGCGGCAGTGGAGAAAGTTTGGGTTTTGCTGCTGGGAATCGTGGTGTTACGCTCGATAACTTTGGTAAAGACTTCACCCAGGGTTTCGATGCCCAAGGATAGAGGGGTCACGTCTAGCAAGAGCAAATCTTTAACCTCACCGCCCAGCACGCCTGCTTGAATGGCTGCACCTAGTGCTACAGCTTCGTCAGGGTTGACAGAGCGATCGGGCGTTTTGCCGCCAAAGTGCTTTTGGATTGCTTCTTGAACGGCTGGGGTGCGGGTTGAACCGCCAACGAGGATAATGCGATCGATTTGATCAGGAGAGAGATCGCAGTCTTTCAAAGCCTGAGTTACAGGGTCGATGGTGGCTTGTACCAGGGGCGCGACCAATTCTTCAAAATGGGCGCGGGTGAGTTCCATTTCCAAGTGCTTGGGACCTGTGTCATCTGCTGTAATAAACGGCAAGTTGATGGTGGTATTGAGCCGGGTGGAGAGTTCTATCTTTGCTTTTTCAGCCGCTTCTCGCAGCCGCTGAAGCGCCATTTTGTCGGTCAGGAGGTCAATTTGTTCCTGTTGTTGAAACTGCTGTCTCATCCATTCGACTAAGACACCATCAAAGTCATCGCCACCCAAGCGATTGTTGCCAGACGTGGCTTTGACTTCAAAAACGCCATCGCCTAATTGCAGAACAGATACGTCGAATGTGCCGCCGCCTAGGTCGAAAACCAGGACAGTTTGATCCTGGTGCTGCTTCTCTAATCCATAAGAGAGAGCGGCAGCAGTTGGCTCGTTGATAATGCGTAAAACTTCTAACCCGGCGATCGTGCCAGCGTCTTTAGTGGCTTGCCGCTGGGCATCGGTGAAGTAAGCAGGAACGGTGATGACGGCTTGAGTGACTGTTTCGCCCAAATAGTTCTCGGCATCCTGCTTCAATTTTTGCAGGATCATGGCGGAGACTTCTTGCGGGGTGTAGGCGTTGCTTCTAATCTGCACGTCTACTGTTTCATCTCGCCCTTTGACACAGACGTAAGGAACCCGACTCCGCTCTTGTTCGGTGTCATTCCAGCGGCGACCAATAAATCGCTTGATGCTAAAGACTGTGTTCTCGGCATTGGTGACAGCTTGCCGTTTAGCAAGTTGCCCCACGAGCCTCTCTCCTGTTTTGCCAAACCCGACAATGCTAGGCGTGGTTCGCCCCCCTTCAGAGTTGGAGATGACAACAGGCTTGCCGCCTTCAAGTACGGCTACACAACAGTTGGTTGTGCCCAGGTCAATGCCAATGACTTTTCCCATAATTCGCGTTCGTGTCTGTGTTCGAGTGAATGAGCGCACAACTGAGAGTACGGCTCAATAGAACCCATTTCATCCTTGCTGAAGT
>JACMKO010000407.1 GCA_014380065.1 Leptolyngbya sp. ES-bin-22
ATGGCGGCTGAAACCCACTGCCCTCGTTCGATTTTTTGAGAAATCATGAGATCGCTGTCTTGTTGAGACTCCTTTATCCATAAGGGTTTCAGGAGTTTTCTGCACCACTAAGCCTGAAATGTGTGTACACGGTAGCCCACAGGAGAGGGACTTTGAATGCGGCTCTCTTCTCCCCAAGGGAGAAGGGCTGGAGATGAGGGCAAGCTCTGTAGCCTTTACTAATGGATTTGGTATCACAACCAAAAACTAACAACCGTATCAACTCATCCCTTGCTTCCCCTGCCTTCTGCCTCTGCCTTCTGCCTTTTCCTAAAGCTGCTTCAACACGTCTGGCAAGAGCTTTGCAGGCACCTGGGATAGCGCCAGAGTTTGCCCCTTGGTGCCAAACTCGTCGTGAAAGGCGCGCATGGTTTGCAGAACGTAGCTGAAAACAATCTTGTAAAGCTCTGGTTGAGCTTGCCGAGCCTGGAGTGCCTGAAGGTGATGGTGCAGAGCCGCTTCGAGGCAGGCGGAACGTTGGACGCTGCCCTCTTGTCTGTGCTTGTCTGTGGCAAGTTGGTAATAAGCAAGCCCCAGATTATTTTGCGTGGCGGCGGGATCGAAAGAGAGGACGGGAGCAGCGTTTGCGACTGACAGACACTCTACCGCCGCGATCGCCTCTTTGTAGGCTGCGATCGCCTGCTGCAAAAGCTCATGACGCTGGTTAGGCTGGCTGGCTGTGAGGATGGCAAGCTGCCAATAAGCGGTGCCCAGGTTGTTTTGCGTGGCGGCATAGGAAGCAGGCGCAACTGCAAGTGTGCGATAAACCAACGCCGCTCGGTAGGCAGCGATCGCCCGCTGTAATAGATCTGCTCCTGATAGAGCCTTGCCTTTGGCTGTGCCAACGCCAAGATTTGCCTGAGGCTGCTGCGCCAGATTCCAGTACGCCGTACCCAGGTTGTTTTGGATCATGGCGTAATGCATCGGCTCGCAGTCGGGGCTGTAGTAGCGCAAGGCTTCAAAGTAGGACGCGATCGATTGTTTGAGTCGTCGCACGGGCTGTTGGTGCTGTGCCAGATTCCAATACGCGGTGCCCAGGTTGTTTTGGGTAGCGGCATAGCGCGCTGGGTCATCGTGCAGTTGACGATAGCGCAGCGCTGTCTCATAGGCTGTAACCGACTGCTCCAGGCTTTCTGCGGGTGTGCGGAACCGTGCCATGTCACCATAAGCAGAACCGAGGTTGTTCTGAATCATGGCGTAGTTGTGTGGGCGCGTGTCAGGATTGGTTTTGACCACTGCCTGCTGATACGCTGCGATCGCCTGATCCAAATAGATCAAGCTGTCGTCTAACTCTGATTCGTGCCGCGCTAACATCCAATACAGATTGCCAATATCGTTCAACACATCAGACCACAGCGGCGACGAGTCATCCAACCACTGCAACGTCTGCTCATACACACAAATCGTCAGCAACAGGTGTCGTGAGGAGGCGTTGCCCTGCTCGATGCGATCGCGGCAAAGGCTGCCCAGGTTTTGATACGCCGCTAGGAGAGTTGCCCTGGGAGCCTGTTGCAAATGCAGTTGCTCAAGCTGCTGCAATGCCTCAATAATCCTAGAATTCTGGCTAGAGGGAGTTTCGCCCCCTTCTTCCGCCACCACGGTCAGAATTAAATCTGCTAATTCTAACGCTGCCTGACTCTGACCAGGGCTAGCAGCAGTGACAAGTGGCGCTGGTTCAACAGGCTCCACGATCGCGGGCACTACAGCACTGGCGGGAAGTATCGCTGGTGCAGTATTTGCAGGCGCATCACGTTGATCGTTGCGGACGGAAACGTTTGGGGCAGCAGTGTGATGAGCCGCGATCGTCGGCAGTGGAGCTTCAGTGGAGTTTGCAGTGCGGTCGGTTGGTTCAACGTCCGACAGTTCCGAATGGTGGGTTGGCGGGTTGGCTGTGTTCAGCAGCGCTAAATCATGCGTGAGAATATCCCAGAGATCTTCCTTTTGAGATCCGGAGGCATTCGCCGCTGGTGTAGTGCTCTGATTAAACGCTGTAACAGGCGGAACGATCGTGCCAGCGGCGATGCCATCATCGGCAGTCTTTAGCGTACTGACAGGTGTGGCATAATCGCGATGGTTTGCAGCCGTTGCATCTAATAACGGTGGCTCTGTCAGTGCTGCTGCTCCCTGCTGCTTTGCCGCTTTGATAGCGCTTGGCTTTAGAGGCGATACAGCGGTTGCGGTATGGGAATGCAAACGAGCCGTAACGGAGGGCACTGGCGTTGGGTCACCTTCAAACTCAAACAAAGCGGTATGCCAGTGCCAAAAATTGGGGGCAGATTGTTGTACCGCATTTAACCAGGGGCGAGGCAACCAGAGCAGCAGCGGTGATTCTAGACAGGAGAGGTAAGGTTCGATCTGCTGGAGCGAACTCAGAAAGCGCTTTTGCACCGAGGCTGGCTGACGGGTCAACCGTTCGGTGCCCAAAATTTGAAAGGCAGGCGATCGCGATCGCGGGTTCGTCCCCTGAGGGGGTGGATACTGCGCCAACCACTCAGCAATCTGCACCATCGGGTTTGGGTCGCTCAAGTTGAGGTTGAGGCTCACCAACCGGGGATAGAGCAGGCGCGATGGCAGGGCATCTGGGGTCGCATCACGATCATCCGCCCTCATCGATAGCCGAGCGTCAGGTGGGGAGGCAAGACTGGCAGAGGCACGAAGCGGCAATGCGGCTGTTGTCTCGATCGCTTGCGGCTTGGGCGACGGATAGCCCAATTCTGCGTAGAGGCGGGCAGCGAGGCGGTTACGCAATGCCAGATCATCACACACTGCCAGGAAGATTTGTCGGCGCAGATTCAGGCTCAGCGCTAATTTCAGGCGCAGATACGCTTTTTGATTCTGTCCTGAAAAACCCTGAGGGGCGCGATCGTGAGCAGGAGGAGCCGTGGAAGAACAGTCAGCAAGTTGCATTGCAGGTAGTACGCCGTGTCGCGCGAAGCAGCCGTGTAGTTGAAGCTGATACAACTCTTTTCGGAGGATTGGTAGCGGCTTCAGGATGAATGGCTGACATTGCTTGGACGAACCAATGCGCCGTTGGCAGCGATGCATTGGCAGTGAGATACACCCTTATGCATGAGTAGAACGATAAAACCGGGCATTTACCTGAAGTAAACAGCCCGGTCTTCATCTAAAGTTCACTCGTCTTTGTAACGTCTTAAGCGTGTATCAAGAGTGTGTCATCAACAGAACGTTGCACCACTAGGATACAGAAACTGCAACAAACAAGAGTCCACCGATCAGAGAGACGGCTCCAACACCCAAAATGATGTAGTTCCGCTTTTGGTTTGGATTGGGCGGTTCTGCCTCATACATTTTGGGTTCGATCGCATAGTTGTTCAACCGACCGCCTTCTTCAACGGTGTAACGCATGGGTTGTCCTCAGAGATTTCAAAAGTTGTAACAGAATTGTAACAAAGAATGGAGATTAACTCATATTAATACCAAAAAGATTTGCTGCTTGCACGTAATCATGTCGAAACGCAATTTATCGTAACAGTACCTGACACATCAAGGCTGAGCGTGAATGGTGCCTGTGGTCGGCGAACTAGGGCTGGCATAGGTTTTAATGGGAATGCGTCCGGCTTGATACGCAATGCGTCCAGCGATCGCGGCTAGATGCATCGCCCGTGCCATTGCGGCTGGATTTTGCGCTTGAGCGATCGCCGTGTTAATCAGCAAGGCATCTGCCCCTAATTCCATTGCTTGTGCCGCTTCACTGGGCACTCCAATCCCGGCATCCACCACAACGGGAACGGTGGCATTCTCGATGATGATGCGAATATTGGCGGCATTGTTGATCCCTTGACCAGAGCCGATCGGGGAACCCAGTGGCATCACCGTGACGCAACCAGCCTCTTCTAAACGCTTTGCCAACATGGGATCAGCGTTGATGTAGGGCAAGACCGCAAAGCCCTCTTTGACGAGCCTCTCAGCCGCTTCGAGTGTGCCGATCGGGTCAGGTAGCAGATACTTGGAGTCGGGAATGACTTCGAGCTTGACGAAGTTGTTATCTTCTTGCCCCAGCAGCTTTGCCATTTCGCGACCCAGACGCGCCACACGCACTGCCTCATCAGCCGTTTGGCAGCCTGCGGTGTTGGGCAGCATCCAGATTTTTGTCCAATCCAGCGCGTCTGCCAGTCCTTCATGTCCTGGTGCATTGGTTTGTACACGCCTCACGGCAACGGTGACAATGGCGCACTCACTGGCAGCGATGCTTTGGCGCATCTCATCAAAGCTGCGATATTTGCCTGTACCCGTCATCAGTCGCGATTTGAAGGTGCGTCCGGCGATCGTCAATGGGTCGTCAGCGGTCTGGTCTAACGGTCGATCTAACAGTTGCATAGTGATAAGTCCTCAACTCAATGCCGCATCATCAGGGGTATGCCCAAGCGCTTTTAGTTGCGCAGTGAGTCGCTTGATTTCTTCTTCTGCGTGCTGAGCACGTCTTTCGGCAGCATCGGCGCGTTGCCTCTCCTGGTCTGCCCGCTGGCGTTCGTGGTCTGCGCGCGATCGCTCTTCTTCTGCTCGTTCCGCAATCTGCTCATACGTTTCAAACGGCTGTCCGTTAGGACGAATCAGCACCAGATCGCCTTCTGGCGTTAAGCCAAAGCAGACGTTTAACCGGGGGCTAACCCAGGCTTCCATCGATTCAATGGCTTCTAAGCTCCCGTCCTGGCGCAGAAACCCGCCGAGGCTGGCGCGATCGGGGTCATAGATATAGTATTCCTCTACACCATAGCGCTCGTAAAACTGAAATTTGCGGGTCATTTCGGGAATGGTGTGACCAGGCGCGATGACCTCGAAAACAACATGGGGCGGGGTGTCGTTTTCGAGCCATTGCTGGTAGCTGGCACGATCGCCCTTGGGACGATCGAACACCACTATTGCATCGGGTGCCTGTCGCAGCTTGTTGTCGCCCTCGACGGGATACCAGAGCAAATCGCCTGCGACGAATACGTCTGAGTCGTCAACAAAGAGCCAATCCAGTCCTTTTTTAATGTAAACAATCCACTCAAACTGGACTGTGTTCTCTGCCATAGGCAGACCGTCTGAGTCGGGGTAGATGATGGGCGATGAAGTCATGACCATGAGCGTTCCTTGCTGCTGCTTCTTCCAGCGTAGATCACAGTGTTACGACTGTTACGG
>JACMKO010000408.1 GCA_014380065.1 Leptolyngbya sp. ES-bin-22
CAGTCGATCGTGCTCGTTTGCCTGTAGGACGATCGCTCCAGCACCATCGCCAAAAAGAATGCACGTCCGGCGATCAGTCCAATCCACCCAGCGCGATAACACATCTGCGCCAATCAGCAGAATATTTTGATAAGCGCCCGTACGGATAAACTGAGCTGCCGTCACTAAGCCAAACACAAAACCAGAGCAGGCAGCCGTTAAATCAAACGCGACTGCCTTTTGTGCCC
Source organism: Leptolyngbya sp. ES-bin-22 (assembly GCA_014380065.1). Lineage (GTDB taxonomy): Bacteria > Cyanobacteriota > Cyanobacteriia > Leptolyngbyales > Leptolyngbyaceae > Stenomitos. The sequence continues at coordinate 228 of JACMKO010000408.1, forward strand.
CTAATTCATGTTGGATTCGGCTGGCGCTGCCAAACAGATCATCAGCCGTTGAAGTCGCTAAAATAATCAGGTCTAAATCCATCGGCGATAGCCCTGCCATGTCGATCGCGCCTTGGGCTGCTTGGGTGGCGATCGTCGTCACAGATTCTGTAGGAGTTGCCAGTCGGCGCTGACGAATGCCTGTACGAGAGGCAATCCATTCATCAGACGTTTCGACAAGCTGGCTTAGCTTCTCGTTGTCAAGCACTGTGAGGGGGGCTGCTGAACCGCTTCCCGTAATCGCGATGCCTAACCCTGGTTGTTTTACATTCATCTTTATCCATCGCTTGCAGGATTAACCAGTTTGCCAACTGACCAGTACGCGCACAGGCTTAACTGTCTTGCTGACCGCTGACCGCTGTCGTCTGATTACCCTCCTGATCGCGCGATTGAATCCGGTCTAGCACTCGGTTGTCGATCGCTTCTCGTGCCAGCCTCACCGCATTAAAGATCGTTGGAGCTTGAGAACTACCGTGGCTAATAATACAGACACCAGCCACGCCTAGTAACAGCCCACCGCCATGTTCGGCATGATCCATGCGTTGCTTAATGCGCCGTAAGTTAGGCTTTAGCACTGAAGTACCAATCTTGCCGCGAATGCCTTGAGGCAACTCCTCGCGCAAAATCTGTAGCGCCACCTCACCTACCGCTTCTGCAAACTTGAGCAACACATTGCCCACAAAGCCATCACACACAATGACATCAAAGTTGCCTGAAAGCACATCTCGCCCTTCAGCGTTGCCCACAAAGGGAATCTGCGGATTTTTTTGCAGCAGTTGATGAGTCCGCAGCGCCAGTTCATTCCCCTTGCTGGATTCTTCACCAATATTGAGCAACCCTACTTTTGGATTGGCATTACCCAGAACGTATTGAGAATAGACCGTGCCCATAAAGGCAAACTGCTCTAAAAATTTGGGTCGACAGTCAACGTTCGCGCCGACATCCAGAATGATGACAGGCTTGCCTGCGATCATAGTGGGCAGAACAGCACCGATCGCGGGACGATCGATCCCTCGCAAACGCCCTAAACGCAGCAAAGCCGCTGCCATGACTGCGCCGGAGTGACCTGCTGAGACAACTGCATCCGCCCGCTTCTGCTTCACCAAATCCATCGCCACATTAATTGAAGCTTTGGGCTTGCGTCTCAGTGCACTCAAAGGCTCTTCGCCCATTTCGATCGTGCCCTCAGACGGAATAATTTCAAGCGGTGAAGCGTTCGTATGCTGCTTGACAGCAGCGCTAACCTCCTCCGGATCACCGACCAGCAGCACCTTCACACCCAATTCTTCTTGTGCCCGAAGTGCCCCTGCAACAATCTCAGCCGGAGCATGGTCTCCACCCATTGCATCAATCGCAATCCGTGCCTGCGTCGATCCCATTGGTCAAACTTATATAAACCTTAGCAATTCTACCAGATGGGCACGCCTCTATGGAAAAACCCGAAGCAACAGACTGTTGCCTGCTGCAAACGAAAGCCAGACAGATGCTGTCTCTCGATCGCGGCAAACACTCCATCTAGCGGCGGCTAGAGAACGATACCGTATCGACCAAAAGGCCAAAGTTGCTGGATGCCGCAGGAGATTGAGCCAGCGCCAGCAACATTAACGTCAGGGCGAGAGCGCCAGCCTCAAGCGTCTTAACCAGTTCCGAGCGTCTTAGTTGCATGAAGATGTAAATTGACTACTGATGATATTGAAACGAAAATCATAATAAGCCAAATTTAGAGAGTTTTGCTAACAACTAAATCAATCCTCAGTTAGAACTCTGAGCCAGGGCATAACTATGCCTCTAAGCTGAGGTAACCGAGCCATAGTTGCTTGACCAGATGGCAGTGGACTCCCATCCCATTAGAAGCCACCGATCAAATCAGGCGCAATCGAGCGTTGGATCATCCCCTTGCTGTCAGACAGCTTGCCCCCTCAGACGGATGAGACGATCGTGGTTCTGCGTTGAATAATGGGCACTCTTTTGTCTAAGGAAAATAATTTTTACCAAGCTCGCTTTACTCCTCTTCTATGTGTCCAGCCGTGCCTTTTCATTACCGACCTCGCTTTCCTCTGGCTATCCTACTGGCTCTGGGCTTATCTGCCTGTCAACAAGGATACTCTCAACCACTGCGCCCGTCTCCGCTGCCACAGGATGACTTGATTCAGGTCTACACCAACCACGAGCCTGCTTCCCGCTATACCGAGCCTTACCGCAAACAGACGCGGGATGGGGATGATTTAGAACAAAAAATTGTCGAGACGATCGCCACTGCCCACTCGACCATCGATGTTGCTGTACAGGAACTCCGGTTGCCCAAAATCGCAGCAGCTCTGGTCGAGCGGCAGTCAGCGGGCGTGAAAATCCGAGTCATTTTGGAAAATACGTACTCGCGTCCGTTCAGCACCTTTACGCCAGAAGAAATCGCCAAACAGCCAGAGCGCGATCGCGGACGCTACGAAGAGTTTCGCCAGCTAGCCGATCGCAACGGTGATGGGCAGCTCAGTCAGGACGAAATCAATCAAGGGGATGCGTTGGTGGTGCTCGATCGCGCCAAAATCCCCCGCCTCGACGATACGGCGGATGGTTCCGCTGGCAGTGCGCTCATGCATCATAAATTCGTGGTAGTCGATGGGCGCACCATCATTGTCACCTCAGCAAACTTCACCACCAGCGATGTGCATGGGGACTTCAAAGCGCCCACCAGTCGAGGCAATGCCAACAATATGCTGAAGATCAGCAGTGCTGAGCTAGCAACCCTGTTTACCCAACAATTCAACCTGATGTGGGGCGACGGCCCCGGCGGCAAACTAGACAGCAAGTTTGGGGTCAAAAAGCCGTTTCATCCGGCACAGTCGGTCATGATCGGCGCAACCACCGTTGAAGTCCAGTTCTCGCCGACCCGCCGGTTCATACCCTGGGAACGCAGCAGCAACGGCTTGATTGGCAAAACGCTCAGTACGGCTAAGCAAACGGTTGACATGGCATTGTTCGTCTTCTCTGAGCAAAAACTGGTGAACCTGCTGGACACCGTGCGTCAAAACGGGGTCGAAGTGCGGGCGTTAATTGAACCGGGCTTCGCCTATCGCTCCTATAGCGAGGCGCTCGACATGCTAGGAATTGTCCTTGCGGATGACTGCAAGCAAGAAGCCGCCAATCGCCCCTGGCAGAACCCGATCACTACGGTGGGTGTACCGCGCCTCCCGCCCGGAGATTTACTGCACAATAAGTTTGGCATTGTCGATCAAGAAACCGTGATCACGGGGTCGCACAACTGGACAGATGCTGCCAATACGGGCAATGATGAAACCGTTTTAGTGGTTCATAGCGCGATCGTGGCTGCCCACTATCAGCGAGAGTTTGAACGACTCTACACCAACGCGATTTTAGGCATCCCGCCAGCCATTCAAAAGAAGGTGAATGCTCAGCGGCAATGTCCATCGCGTCAGCCAAACGCAAGCACACCCGTTAACACTAAGAGCGTAGAACGTCCTTATTCTACGCAAGCGGTGACATCATCTGCCCAAGCCAAGCCAATGGCGACTGCCCAAGCCAAGCCAGTAGCGACGCAGCCAACAAAACGAGTGAACGTGAATACGGCAACACAAGCAGAGCTAGATGCTTTACCGGGTATCAGCACTAAACTGGCAAAGCGTATCGTTGCCGCTCGTCAAGAGCATCCAATCAGATCACTGGACGATTTAGCTCAGATTCCTGGCGTGAGTGCCAAGCGTCTAAAGCGGTTAGAAGCACGGGTAACCTGGTAAAAAGCTGGTAACACTGACGAAAGCACGAGTTAGCCGTAGATCGCTTTGAGTTTCAAAGACAGCGGTAGCCGTGCTCTAGACGCAAATGCCATCGCGCTGAATTTGCCTTGCATGGAGGGCGGTTGCTTGAGCCGAGGTGCTGTCCAGCGGGTGCCGCCACCCACTCGACGACCTGGAACGCCGTCTCTTTCTGCTTTCGCAGGATTAGCCAGCGACAGCACTAAAGCCAGTAACGAAAAACCGATCGTAAGTTGACGCATAAGTCATGAAAGATAGATGCCTAGTAGCTCTAGAATTGCAAAGCCAACTCGATCTCACCAGCGTTGAACCACTGAAGTCATTTTTTTTAAAGCAACAGGTGTGCTTCACAATTGATCGCCATCACGTACATCTACGGATTTCCAGCAATGCGACATCGTTTAGCAATTGTGGCTCGACGATTAATGACCGGGGGCGCACTTGGGAGAAGCCGATCAGCGCTCTCGCTGGTAGCTGTTGTTCGCTAAACCGTTTCCAAAATTCTGCTTTCTGAAGGCGTTCGCTAAGAGAATGCAGTTGTTATCCTGAAGAGGCACCGCCAATCTCAACCTCTGTGCCATCAGAAGCCATGACTCAACAACCCGCCCGTATTTGTATTCTTGGTGGAGGCTTTGGGGGTCTCTACACGGCTCTGCGCCTGAGTCAGTTGCCCTGGACGCAGCAGGAAAAGCCAGAAATCGTCCTGGTCGATCGCAGCGATCGCTTTCTCTTCTCTCCGTTGCTTTACGAGCTGATGACAGGCGAGCTGCAAACATGGGAAATTGCGCCTCCGTTTGAAGAATTATTGGCAGGTACAGGCGTGCGCTTTCATCAAGGCACGGTGACAGGCGTTGATTTGCCAGCCAAGCAGGTGCAGCTTCAGGATGGATACGCGTTGTCGTTCGATCGCCTCGTGCTGAGCTTAGGAGGTGAAACGCCGCTTGATCTTGTCGCAGGAACGGCAGAACACGCGCTACCTTTCCGCTCCATCAAAGATGCCTATCGACTGGAAGAACGGCTGCGGGTTCTAGAAGAGTCGTCTGCCGAAAAGATGCGGGTGGCGATCGTGGGTGGGGGTTACGCGGGTGTGGAACTGGCATGTAAGCTCGCCGATCGGCTCGGCGATCGTGGTCGCATTCGCCTGGTCGAACAAGCGGATCAGATCCTGAGAATATCCTCTGATTTCAACCGTGCAGCGGCAACCAAAGCACTGGAAGCGCGGGGCGTATGGGTTGATTTAGACACTGGGGTAGAGGCGATCACAGCCGATACTCTTTCCCTCAAATACAAAGGCGACGTAGACACGATTCCCGTTGACCTTGTGCTGTGGACAGTGGGCACTCGCGTTGCCGAAGTGATCAACGCCCTGCCCCTCAAGAAGAACACACGAGGACAGATTGTCGTCACCCCGACCCTACAGGCGATCGACTATCCAGAAGTCTTTTCGCTAGGCGACCTTGTTGACTGTAAAGACGCAGACGGGCAACAAGTCCCTGGTACCGCTCAGGCAGCCTTCCAGCAGGCTGAATACGTGGGTTGGAATCTTTGGGCATCGCTGACCGATCGCCCCTTACTGCCATTCCGCTACCAGCATCTCGGCGAAATGATGGCTCTGGGAGTCGATAACGCGACGCTGACTGGCTTCGGTCTCAAGCTTGACGGCACCTTTGCCTATGTCGCACGGCGCTTGGCTTACCTGTATCGGATGCCGACGCTGGAGCATCAGGTGCGCGTCGGCTTGAACTGGATTGCTCAGCCGCTGCGTGACGCGATCGGCGCGATCGACCGCTAGTGAGCAGCCCATCAGATTAATGGTGAGCATGGGAAGTTGCTCTCACATTTCGGGAACACTAGCTTGAGAAAGCAACTTTTCCAGACATCTGGATCACACAGCCACTTTCTTTAGCAGTTAATTCTGTTAGCGATCGATGGCAAAGTTTGTTATCTCTGTAAACTTAGAACCGCTGAGTTAAGTCTTTTTCCCTAACGTCTCAAGACTTACAAGTACAGCACCTTCACAAACTCTGTTGTTCAAGCAACTACAAGAGATGTGGTTTAAGCATGAGAGCGATCAGCAGGGGGCAAGTTCAAACAGCACACGTATTGATTTAAGCGAAGCAGGGGCGAATACCAGAGTATTGAGGGGTAGCTAGATGCGTGCGAGTGAACTCCTAAAGCGTTATGCCGCAGGAGAAAGAGACTTCAGCCAGGTCAGTCTATGGGGCGTTAACCTCAGTAAAGCCAGCCTGAGAGGCATTGATCTGCGCCATGCTGACCTGAGAGGGGCAAATTTGCGCGGCATCGTTCTACGAGAAGCTTGCATGGATGGTGCAAACCTGGCTGAGGCAGATTTAACCGGAGCCAACCTTTGGGGGGTGGATTTGCGGGGTGCCGATTTGCAGTGCGCCAATTTGACGGAAGCCAATTTGACTGGGGCTGATCTACGACGAGCCTGTCTAACGCAAGCAATTTTGAATAAGGCAAACTTGAATTCGGTCAATCTCAGTGAAGCCGACTTAAACAGTGCCCACCTCTGGGGAGCAAACCTTTGTGCGGCAAAGCTAATCAACATTGATCTGCGTAGCGCAAATTTGCGGGGCGCTTATCTCTGTCAGGCAATTTTGAGCGGCGATCTACGCGAGGCAAACTTGAGTGGTGCCAATTTAAGTTGGACGATTTTGGCTGGAGCAAACCTGCAAGATGCCATTTTGAGCGAAGCAGAATTGAGCAGTGCGAACCTCACCGGAGCGAACCTGACCAACGCCAAACTGCGCGGTGCCGATTTACGGGGTGCCGACTTAAGCGATGCTGACCTGAGCGGGGTGAATTTGAATGAAGCGAACCTCTCCATGTCAAAGCTAACCGGTACGATCCTCAATGGCGCAACGCTTAGCGGTACCGACCTACGCGGCACAAACCTCACTGAAACAAATCTCACTGAAGCCAATCTCCTCGGAGCCAATCTACGCGGTGTCGTCATGCCAGATAATTCAATCACTGGTTAAATAACAGCAGGACGTTTGAGCCGCTGCTCAGCACCATCTGTGGAGTGTAAGCTTGTGCGTGAATCAACAAAGCGCCCTCAAGTTATTTTTCTTGATGCAGTGGGCACGCTATTTGGCGTAAAGGGAAGTGTAGGCGCAGTTTACGCTGAAGTAGCAAGGCGATTTGGAGTAGAGGTTTCAGCAGCAGCGTTAAATCGAGCCTTTTTTCAAAGCTTTCGGACAGCAGGAACGCCAGCGTTTGACGAAACCGATCCAGAAGCACTTCAGGCGCGGGAGTTTGCCTGGTGGTTGGCGATCGCCACAAACACCTTTAAGCAAGCCGATGCCCTGCATCAATTCTCCGACTTTGCTGAGTTTTTTGCCGCACTCTACGCGCACTTTGCCACAGCTCATCCCTGGATTGTGTATACCGATGTCAAACCCGCGCTAGAACGTTGGCAGCGCATGGGCGTACCGTTAGGTATTCTCTCTAACTTCGATTCACGGATCTATGCCGTCTTGGAGTCCCTCGCGTTAGAGCCATTCTTTGCGTCCATCACCATTTCTACGGAGGTGGGTGCCGCCAAGCCCGACCCAAAGATTTTTGCGATCGCCCTCCAAAAGCACCAGTGTTCACCCGATGCAGCGTGGCACATTGGCGACAGCTTTGAAGAAGACTACCAGGCAGCGAAAGCTGTTGGCATCCGTGGGCTTTGGCTGCGGCGAAAATAGGTTTTCGGTGTAGGGTAGTAGAGACGTTTTTGGAACGTCTGTACTGATCTTCATCCTGTTTTACGGCTGGTTATGACTCTCAAACCGTCTCAAATTCTCAGTCAACTCCGAGAAAAACGAGGTGACTTTGCCACGTTTGACCAAACAACAGTACAGGCGCTCGAAAAATACCGTCGAGCACTGGCGATCGCATCCCACGAAACAGCCTCTACGCTGCTAGAACAGTTGGCAGAGTACGTGTCGAACGATCGCGGTGCAGAACCCCTCGAACCGTTGGGCGATCATCCAAACTGGCTCCTTGCATCTGGGTTAACGTGGGCAAGTCGGGAGGAAAGTCACGCCTGGGTGCGCGATCGACTCACGGGCATTGCCACCTTTGCCGTGGATGGTTCCCAAATTTATCCCAGCAAAGATTTTTCGATTCCAGTCGCGTTGGTGCAAATCGGTTGGTTTGAGAACTTGCACCAACCGGGTGGACAGTACGAGAAGGATGTCGATGTCGATATCATGACTCCAGCCGATCTCAAGGCGAACACCAGCGGCGACCCGGTCGATCGACGTGTGAACATGCGTCGCTTTGAGATGGAAACGGAACGACTGGTGCAGTACATGGAAGACCGGGCAGGCTGTGATCACTGTCTCGCGTTTTTGGATGGGTCGCTGGTGGTCACGTTTGCCGAAGCCTTTGATGAAAAGACCCAGCAGTTCTATGTTGACTGCGTGGTGCGACTCCTCCAGGCAAGTGAGAAATGTCGGGTGCCGCTCATTGGTTATATCGATACCTCCTACGCCCGTGACTTGACGCTGATGCTGCAACGCTTAACGCCAGGCTTGCCCGATGCGCCCGCCATTCACGATGCGTCTCTCGTGCGGAAAATGCAGTGGGGCGATCGCACGCCTCTCTTCCGGTGCCGCCGACCAGGGATTTTGAGGGAGTATCCAGGCGCAATTTCTAGCCGCATCGCCTTCACCTACCTTAAGGCGCACGATGGCTTTCCCGTTCGTTTGGAACTGCCCACCTGGATTTACGACGCAGGGTTGTTAGAAAACGTGCTGGACTGGGTGCGGGGTGAAGTCATCATTGGCAGCGGTTATCCTTACGTGATTGAAACCGCCGATCAAACGGCTGTCTTGAAAACAGACGATCGCCAGACTTTCTATCGCCTTTTGCAGGAGTGGGCAGAGGAAGAAAATCTGCACCTGCGGCTCTCGCGCAAGATGGTGAGCAAAGTAAGAAGAAGGTAAAAGGCAGGAAACAGAAGGGCTTTAGAATTGAGAGGTGTCTGTTGTAAGGACAGCGTTGAGATGAAATTAATCGCCCCGAAACGCTTCACGATCGCCGAGTATCATCGCTTAACTGAGATTGGCTTCTTTGCGGAGGACGATCGCGTTGAATTGATTCGTGGGGAAATTAATAAAATGGCAGCAAAAGGCACATCACACACGGTCTGTTGCAGCAACCTTTTAGCAGCCTTAGCCAAATTGATTGCGGATCAGGCAACCTTGCGGTGTCAAGATCCGATTTCACTACCGTCTGGCAGTGAACCAGAACCAGATTTTGCAATCCTCCGACGACGATCAGACAACTACCTGTCTGGTCATCCAACGCCAGAGGATATTTTGCTGGTCATCGAGATTGCCGATTCGTCGTTGGACTACGATCGCGAGGTGAAGCGATCGCTGTATGCAGAGGCAGGCATTGCTCACTACTGGATTTTTAACCTGATTGAACAGTGCTTAGAGGCATACAGCGAACCGTATCAAAATCAAGGCGTGTTCGACTACGCAGTGAGACGCATTGTCCTGCCAAATGCCACGATCGCACTACCTGATCTTGCAGCGTCTCAAGGAAACGGACTGGATGATCGTCCCCGTTTGGAGCTTCAGCTTGCCACGCTTTTTCCCACTTCCTAATCAACAAAGATAGCAGTGCGATCGCTACGCATACCCATGTTCCGAAAGGAAGGCAGGCGTTAAGCTTTCGGGTGTCAAGGGCTTTACAGATTCTCCAGAACTCATCCCGTGACGCAGAAACTTCTCAACGTATTTGCCCAAAATATCGCCTTCCAAGTTGACGATGCTGCCCGATCGCAAGTAGTTGAGATTGGTCTCAGCATAGGTGTGGGGAATGACCGCGACAGTAAACCAGGTGCCAGCAGCGTCACAGTCGGCGATCGTCAGGCTGATGCCGTTCACCGCAATGCTGCCTTTGGGAATGATGTAACGCGCCACCTGCTCCTGATTCGTGGTGAACGTCATTTCCCAGGAAGTCGCGGTTTGGACAGACTCTTGCAGGTGCCCAATGCCGTCTACGTGACCCGTGACGAAGTGCCCACCCAGCTTACTGCCCACTTTGAGGGAGGTTTCCAGATTGACCAGCGTACTGTCTTCTTGCCCTAGACTGGAGCGATCGCGAGTTTCGGGTGAGGCATCTGCCATAAAACCCTGCGGCAAAAGCTCAACAACAGTCAGGCATACGCCATCGACTGACACACTATCCCCGATCGCTAAGTCTTGCAGAATCAAGCCGGACGTGTCAGGCAAGCAGGTGATGCTTAATTTATCGACTCCAAGCGACTGTAACGTTCCCAAACCCTGAACAAGACCAGTAAACACAGGCTTTTCCCAAAAATTACTAATTTTCGACTAATTTTGCTTTCTCCGCGCCAAAAGGTAGCTCTGCTCGACGCTTGAGGAACTTTTTCAGATTGTCAAATTTGCTTAATGATCCACTAGGATCGGAGCATAAATCAGGGCATACTTAAGGTCAACTACCTTTCATCCCAGTACAAGCGACTTGTTTCGATCTTAGCTCTGTCCTTCTCAGTTTTAGCGTTTTTCATTGACTTAAGGACTGGGTGAGCTAAGCTCGGCTAGTCCCAACTAGCAGAGGCGATTGGCTCCTTAGAACAACGGACAAAGCGGTTGAAACCCGTATCTCACTCAGTTTAGGCTTGTTTCGTTACGTTGACTCCCATTTTCTTCAGGTATTCTAGAGGCTAAGACGATGATTGAAATGAAAGTCGCTGGAATTGCATTGGATGCCGCCACACGCAGCCCAATTGTGCTTTTGAGAGATTCCACCGAGCGACGACAGTTACCAATCTACATCGGTCAAGATCAGGCAAAAGCGATTATCAATGCCTTAGAAAATCAAACGCCGCCCCGTCCCCTCACGCATGACCTGTTCGTTAACCTCCTTGAAGAATGGGACATGAGCCTGGAGCGAATCGTCATTCATTCCCTACAAGACAATACGTTTTATGCAATGCTCACCGTGTGTCAGGGTGAGACCAAGAAAGAGATTGATGCTCGCCCCAGTGACGCGATCGCGATCGCCATCCGTACCAACAGCCCCATCTGGGTGCTTGAAGAAGTCGTTGCGGATGCCTCCATTCCCGTTGATCGTGATGCCGATGAAGCCGAGCGTAAAGCCTTTCGCGATTTTCTCTCCAACCTCCGCCCCGAAGACTTCTTGCAGCGCGGTAACCTTAGCAGCGAAGAAGCGCAGTGAAGGAAAGGCAAAAGGATGAAGGCTTAAAGAAGCGCGACGGATGGCAGTGAAATTTTTGGCTTTTCCTCAAATTCTTTATCCTTAAGCCCTTAGCCTTCATCCTTTCATGAAGTATCGCCGCTTTGGCAAAACCAATCGATCGCTTTCGGTGTTCTCGCTGGGAACGATGCGATGTCTGGCTTCGGCAGCGGTAGCATACCAGACGCTTCAGCAGGCAGTGGCGCTGGGCGTAAACCACCTGGAGACCGCGCAGGGGTACGGCAAAAGTGAGGACTTTTTGGGAGAGGCACTGCAAAAGGGCTTAGGAGTGCCACGATTGGAGCTTTTCATCACCACAAAGCTGTTGCCCACAGCGGATGCCACTACGATGGCGCAGGCAATTGACCAGTCCCTCGATCGTCTCCAGCTAGACTACCTCGACGGGTTGGCAATTCACGGCATCAATACGTGGGAACATCTAGACTGGGTAAACGCAGAAAACGGCTGTATGCAGGCTGTACAGCAGGCAGTTGCAGACGGGCGGGTGCGACATGTCGGTTTTTCGACGCACGGGTCGCTGGAGGTGATTTTAGCCGCGATCGCCACTGACCTGTTTGAGTTTGTCAATCTGCACTACACCTACTTTTTTCAGCGCCATGCACTCGCGATCGACCTCGCACATGAAGCGGACATGGGCGTGTTTATCATTTCGCCTGCTGACAAAGGCGGCTTGCTCTACACACCACCCGCAACGCTGGAGCAGTTGTGTCAGCCATTTTCGCCCCTGGAGTTGAACTACCGCTTTCTGTTGAGTGACCCCAGAATTACGACGTTGAGCGTGGGTGCTGCTACAGCGAGTGAGTTAGTGTTGCCCTTGACGGTCGCCGATCGCAGTGAGCCACTATCACCAGAAGAAAGAGTGGTCTTTGAGCGGTTAGACGCACACCAAGCACAGGTGCTGGGCAGCGATCGCTGTAGTCAGTGTTATGCCTGTCTGCCCTGCCCAGAAGGCATCCATATTCCTGAAGTGCTGCGGTTGCGAAATCTGACGATCGGCTACGACATGACCCAATTTAGTCAATATCGCTATCGCATGTTTGAGAACGCGGGACATTGGTTTCCGGGCAACAAGGGTAATCGCTGTACGGATTGTGGAGACTGCCTGCCCCGCTGCCCGGAAGCGCTGAACATTCCGCTACTGCTGCGCGATACGCATGAGCGGTTGAATGGGAAGACGGGACGCAGATTATGGGCATAAGGGCAGAGGGAGAATGGAGGCTCAACAATGCTAAGGAACAAGAATTTAATCACCTCGGCGTTTTCCGTAGGGGCGCACAGCCGTGCGCCCCTACTTACGAACAATTTGTCGGTTTTATTTAATCCACGATCCTAAGCCGAGTGTTTGCAATCGTTTTGCAAAGCCTAACAACCAAAAACTAAAAACTTCCTCATGTCCGACAAACAGGCAGCGTGAAGTGAAAGCAACTGCCCGTATTGGGAGTCGAATCAACCCAAATTTGACCATAGTGCGCGCGGATGATGCGCTGGCAAAGCGATAGTCCGATACCATAACCATCTTTTGTTTCATCGCGTTCCAGGCGAAAGTGGTCTTCAAAAATGCGATCGTGGTTTGCTTCGGGAATGCCAGGACCATTATCGCAGACGCTAACCTGCACTTTTTGCGTTGTGCGATGGAGGATCGAGACGACGATCGCCCCCCCTGTAGGCGTGTACTTAACGGCGTTGTCGAGCAGGTTCATCAAAACTTGCCTTACGCGCTCACTGTCAGCGTAGACACTTGGCAAGTCAGAGGGCATATCGTGATCAACGCGCTGTGCTTTTGCCTGAAAACGGTTTTGAAGGTCTGCCATGACCTCAAAGCACAAGTTTCTCAGATCCATTTTTTGCGGCATGACCTTCAGTTCGCCACTGTTATCACATGCTGCCTGCAAAATGTCGGTAATCATATGACCGATCGCCCGTGTTTGAGTACGAGCGTGCTTGAGGAGTTGCGCTGTCAGAGTAGGTGTCAGTCGTGAAGACCAGCCTTCAGTAACGCTGTGTCCCATTTCCAACGTTTCCACCGCGATTGATGCCGCCGTAAGGGGGTTCCGCAAGTCATGTGCCAGCATGGAGACAATCTCGTCCTTAAAGCGAAGCTGATGCTCCAGTTCAGCTTTTTCTTGCTTCAGACGAAAGACTTCGTCCGTAAGCTGGATCAGTTCGGCTGAGCGGGCGATCGTTCCCAAGGCGCTAGACAAACCATTCGTAGGCACTCTTACTGCAAAGCTGGAGTCGGAAGCATCCGTCAAAGCGACTGTTTTGGCATTTGTAATCGTGCTTGCCTTGGAGGCGGCGAGCTTTTCGCTCAACGCCTGTTGATGGGCTGCGTTAACAACGTAGGTTTCGACAGAGCGTTGCCAGTAGTGCCACCAGTGCTGAAGCTGAGCGACAAGATCAGTACCAGCCAGCATTTGCCGAGGTTCGGGATGGAGCTTGATCAGTGTTGGCGTTGCCACCAGTCGAAAGTGTTCCGCTAGATGGGGCTGTTCGCCAACATCGATCACTTCTAACTCAAAGGGGTAGCCTGCTCTCAGATCGTTCAGCACGTCACGAATTTGCCGAATGCGCTCTCTCGAACTCGGACGTTTGTCGATGAACAGCAATAGCTGAAGCAGCATTTCGTCGCCGGTCTGTTTTTTAGACAATGCCTGCATGCCATTTCTTTCCAGCACTTAAGGTGAACGGAGCAAGACGGCTCTTGGCTCAAGAAACTGAATGAACATTAAGAGATTTCATCGAATTGAGGTATCCCTCTACTCTATAGGGTAGCTTTTCCCGGTTGCTTCTGGATAGAGGCGATCGATCCGTAGCCAACGGCTCAAGTGGATGCAGTGTGCGTCGATCGACAAAGCAACACTGAGCAAGGAGCATGATGAAGCGTGTAGTCTTCAGCAGCACTGAGGCGCGTATTGCGTAACGCTGGTGGTTGCTTCACCACCCCAGCCTCCATCGGCTTCGATCGCCGAAAGGACTGTAAGGGAAATAGCCCTTCACCAACAGGAAGACGTAGCCAGCGCTGCATGGCGTTACCGCTCAGCACAATTAGATCGACCTGCTGCTGTTGGGCAGTTTGACAGATCAACGGACCTGGATCACCTGTTTGTCGTAGCGTCTGAACCTCAATGGCTGGTACGCTAAGCGCTGCTCTTGCCTGTTCAAGCATTGCCTCACCTTGCCCTTTTTGAGCCTCTTGAGTGTGGGGCAGCCGTCTGGAGCGGCTAAAGCGACGTGGTTGTACCGTTAGTACCGTCACTAGCGATCGCCCGTCGTCATGCGGATTAGCTTGCGTAGTTTGGGCGATCGTCGCTAACAGTTTCTGTGCAAGATGATCACTCGGCGAACCATCTGTTGCCAAAAGGAAAGGGGGAGAAAGGCTTAGTGATGCAGAAAACTTTTTGAGACTCAAGCTGAGAAGGTGGTCACACGAGAGAATTCAATTCGACAATCCAACTGCTCTCGTTTGCGCTGAGACGCGCAAGCCGTTAGAGGCTTCCCACGTGGTAGAGGCTTTAAGCGCGGTAACGAGCGTCCCTGATAGAGCAGTCGTTGGAGTTCCCGTAGACCCAGTTGCAGAAAACTGAGACCCCGTTGAGCGTGCCAATCGAGCCATTCGCGTTGCCCCAAGCGTACGAGCAACATCCCCAGCACCAGAGCGATTAAGGCGGCACTATCGAGCAGCATGAACAGACAGGTCAGTGCCTGGGCATCCCGGAGATGCGAACGCAAGCTGTCAAAGGCAGCAGACTTGTCATCCTTGAAATGAGGTTCAATGCCACCGAAGCGTTTGCCGTAGAGTGCAAAGGTTTGCAATGAGGGCGTCTGATTGCTAAGGACTGCCCAGACCTCGTTCGCCGTCGGTACTTTTGCTGTCGCCAACTGGCACGTAATATCGCCCAACACCGTCACGTCAGGAAATAAATAGGCTTGCTCCGAGGGCGGCAACAGTTGTGCCACACTCCAGGTTGTACCTGGTGTTAAAGTGACTTGCAGATCGCACTTGACGCGAATCGCCCAAGACCAATCGGTTCTTTGCAACCAACGCATCAACTCGCCATGCTCAAAGCCACGGTCAGCGAGCAAGGTCACGGTGCTGTTGGGTGGCAACAGGGAGCGCGCGGTTTCCAACACGGGTCGATACTGCTCAAACCCAACGGTGGCGCTGCCATGCTCCAAGACAACCTGCGCCAAACTGATGGAGCGTCCACCCCAAATCAGACACACATTGACCAGGCAGAACTGATCCCAAAGCATACTGGTGTCTAGCGTTAAGGCGAGTGCTTCCCCAGCAAAGGCTTGGAGAAAGTGCCGCAGCAAGGGAGCATAGAAGGTTTGAGCACAGATGTGATCATTATGCACAAAGTAATTTAAGCGTTCCATGTGGCTGCGAGCTTTGCAATCCCGGTGACTCAAATAAGGGAGCCATCGACTCAAACAAGCACTCTGCGCTTGCAAAATTGAGGCAACCACCTCTGCAAAGCCTTACAGGTGGCGTTGGTCTTTGGGTTCGATCCATTGACGCAGTTGTTCCAGTAGTTGACGATACAAGTGGGGCGTTGGCATGGGACTGCTTTAAGTTGGGGAACTTCAGCGTCTCATGGAATGCCCCCTTCAAGCCACTCCTGTCTCATTTGAGAATTTAGTAGTCTAGGGCGTAAGTTCGGCTACCCTTTTTAAGCCGTTAGCGCCTTGCCTTTATAAGTCCATTGAAAGGGTTTTGCCATCGTGCGGTTGAAATAAGCGATGCACTCCAGCAGTCGTGTTTTGAGGTCAGCTTGACTGAGAAA
>JACMKO010000409.1 GCA_014380065.1 Leptolyngbya sp. ES-bin-22
CCCGTTGATTGTAGGTTTGTTGCCAGGCTTTGGTTGTTTGCTGCCCCCCGCAACTAGCCAACGACATAAGCGGCATCCTCGCTTATGTGTAGGAGCCAACAGAAACGAGAGCATCGGTGTCGCAGACCATAACCGAATAGTGATGTATGCCAATTTTAGTCCAGTCAGTGATGAGAAATAGGCAGAAAGTTTCTGCCTAATCATAGTTAGCTGACGTTTGATAGTAGTACGGCGGCCGCTGCGCCAGAACACTTCAAAGAGGCCGGATGCTGTCGCGTCTGGTTAGGCGACCCCCGCGAAAGTGAGCAGATCGACCATCGTAAAAGCACCGGTCACACTCCCGTTGCGGCGGGGCAGGTCAGGCACCCAGGTGGGATTCGTTCGGAAATAGGAGTCTGGGTCGCCCCGCAGCAGACCAAAGATGACTTCGGCGACGATGCGACTGCCCACCTGCCCCAGCCGCTCACCCCCTTCTTGCTCGAGCGCCTCTTTCAAAATGTAGTACCACAAGGGGGTATTGTCATGGAAATCGAGGTCGGTCAATTCGGGAGCCGACAAAATCGAATAGCCCAAGAAGTTGGCAATGGCCTGTCCGGACGGCAAGTCGTGCAAGAGGTGCCGCTCGAGGTTACGGCCAGCTAAGCTAGCCTGCTCGTCGCCCGGCTCGATGAGACCTGGGCCGACCGGCAGTTCAAACATGGGCGTGGAGATGAACGGGTCGATGCGTTTATTCGGCTTGACCTTCGGCTGAGTCACAGCGGCGGTACCTGCGGCGTCCGCTGGGGCAACCTCTAATGTGCCGAAGTCGAAGAAGGTGTCCCACTCGACGAAGCGCCGTGCGCCGCGTCGACCGCCACGGAGATCGTTTGGGTCGTTCTCGTCCGGGTCGATGCGAACATCGAAGATCGGGGCACCGAAGCCGCTGTTTACCTTGTAGCCCGGCCGGATTTGGCTATGCCCGAAACGGAAGGCTGCCACCTGGAATTCGCGCGGCAGCCACGGACGACCAGTCACAGTAAATAGGGATGGTACGGTCTTGTCTCGCACGGCTGCGAAGATTGCGTCGTTCAGGCTAGCGGCTAGGTATTGGTGTACCACAATGTGTTGATAGTGCCAGCGCACCGTTTGCTGGGTCATCTTGAAGAGTGCGCGAGGCCGTGCCGTTGGGTGCAGCAGTGCCAACGCCGCCGCTTTCTCCTCAGCTAAGTAGGCGGTGACACGGTTGTGGAACTTCAGGAAGGCCAGGTGTAGTTGCGAAATGATAACGTTCTCATCGTTGCGGGGGTCGGCGATAATGGCTCGTTGCTGGCTGGTCCGGGGTAGGTCGCGTGGGGCGGCATCATCGACGAAGAACTGGATGGGGGCTTCGCGGTCCAGTTCCGACTCGCGGTCGTAAAAGATGCGGTCCAAATCCGGACCTCGGCCGTAGATGTTATCCAGGTTAAGAAACGGAATGCGCAGGTTTGGACCTGTGGTCGCGGGCGCATTCAGCGGGGCCGGGTCGAGAGTAATGTCGTGGTCGATGAATTGACCGAGGAAAGTGAACCCTACAGTCATGTCCTCGTTTGGGTTATTGGGGTTGCGATTCGGGTGCGTAGGATGGGGAGTCTTGTCGTCGTTGGCGGCGAGCGGATTGGTGATGGTGATGCGTGGGTCGAGCGCGTCCATCAGTCCGTCCTTTGCTCCAAGAATTCGCAGGCGGCGAATCACATCGTCCCGATCCTGACCGTTGGCGAACGAGTCAAGGTCGAACATTCGGTCATAGTCGATCGGTGGAGATGGCGGTAAGCCGCCTGCCAATGGCGCATGCTGGGCATCTGAGAACATTCGGGCTTGGCGAGTCTGCCATTTCGCGGTCTGCATGGTGGGTTCACTCGGTGAGAGGGTCTGGTGGGTCGTTTGAGCATTTCCGCAGCCTAGACCTTGATTACGGAAACCGATCGTCACGGACTAAGTCGCTCAACGTAAAGCGCACCGGGTGCAGCACAGAAGGTTGTAGATCAAACCACCTACCAGCACATTCCGGTTGAGCGCAGTGTTAGGCTGAACACCTGGATGTAAAACTTGACTTCATTTCTAACTACAGAGAGCGCTAAGTAGAGGAGCGAGGCAGTATTATCGCCAGTATGGCAGCGGCTAGCGCTGACCATTCCAGGTAGTCCAGCCCGTAGTTTTATTGCCTGTAGCTTTGGGTAAATACTATTGCTTGCTATCGGCGTGGCGGAAGAACTGTTCGCCTTGCTTGCTCTGACGTGGCTCTGTCAGTGCTACCCAACGCAACCTATGATCAGCAAAGCTGACGTTCCAGCGTGCCAGAGCTGGTGATACAGGTATCGCTGTTGCAGGTCGTGCGGCTATCATCGACCGTATTCATCTCCTGAGGGCTGATCGTCTACCGATACTGCACTACTAATCGCTGCCCTATTAGTCAGCAACATCAGCAATCTGTCTGACAGTAGACAATCCGACAACGGCAAAGCATAAAGCAACGCTATAGAAGAGCTGATACAACGAACGTTGTCTTGTGTTTAGTGAAGTTGTATCTCCATCTTGGAAGCCTCCTTTTCAGGGTTGACGCGGGGACTTTTGGGGTTTCTTTGTTTGACGGTAGCTACAGTGATGCCTTTTGGTGTCGAAGCCTAGCAAACTCCTTCCCTTCAACATATGAGATTTAACCTAGCTTTGGAATTACCCTCGAGGGTACTATTGAGCAACTTTGAAATCGTCTCATAACTGCCAATCGTACCCCTTGGCAGTTTTACGCGTAAGCAGGAAAACCAGGTTCACCCCTCATCAGCTACCAGGGTTTTCAGTTCTGCCAGCAACTTCTCTAAGCGGCGTTGCTTTTTAGGGTCAGTCCATACTTGCGATCGCTTGGCTAGCCGCAAAACATCATCAATTTGGTTCTTCAACGATGAGCCTTCAGATTCAGTATCTCCTTTAGCCGCTTTGAGATTCGCAATCTCTGTTTTGATTTGAGCTAAAGAAAGGTCTTGTGAAATTGCCTCTACCAGGAGCTGGTGTCGTTGCTGGTCATCTTTGATCCGAGCAATTGCCTGCGCTTTTGTATAAGCAATTTTCCCACTCCGGAGAGCCTCTAAAATCTCAGGTGGTAGGCGGAGTAAGGGGAGTCGTGTTGTGGCAAAAGACTCCCAAGAGATTGTCCCTAGTTCAGCAAATACTTTTTCCACAGCTTGCGCTTCTAAGTTAATCAAAACGTTTTGATTAGTATTGCCGATCGTCTCATTTCGCATCCGATAAAGGAGTGGTGGCACATCGATTGGGAGGATGTTGAGCCTCAGTCCCAGTAGCTGCAAGACGCCTTCAGTCTCCTCTACCGGGTTCAAGTCTTCCCGCTGCAAGTTCTCAACTAAAGCAAGTTGAAGAGAGTCCTCGTCGCTCAGTTCCCGAATCGTTACCGGGACGGCTGTTAGCCCAACTTCTTTAGCGGCTCTAAACCTCCGCTCCCCAGCAACCAGTTCAAACAATCCGGCTTTACCTGTAGGACGTACCAGCAGGGGTTCTAAAATGCCATGCTGACGCACAGACTCCGTCAATTGCTGCAGTTTTTGCGGGTCAAAGTAGCGACGCGGTTGGCTAGCCGGTAAGGTAATTGCCTCAATCCCAATACTCTGGTTATCAGAGACCAATTCAGGCTCAAATTTCCATTCATCCTTCAAACTATTTCGCCTTGCCATACTGCATCGCCTCTTCAAACAGACGGTCATAATCCTTTGCAACTGAACTGGCAGGCTCCCCAGGCATAGTGAACACAGTCGCTGCCTGACCAGGAGCATCAGCAATTGCCTGCCGCTGGTAAATCACAGAATCCAACAACACAAACCCTTGCGTTTTGCTTAACGCTTCCTGGGCTTCTCTCATTAACACCGTTCCGCGCGACGCACGGCTCAGAAACATTGCTGCTTTTGGCGATCCTTGGCGAATCTTCTGCGCTTGGTGAACCAAACGAACAATATCTTTAGCCGCGAGCAAATCCAGATTAGAAGGCTGGATGGGCACTAGTGCCAAATCAACACTCAATAACACTGACTTTGCTGGTTCTCCCAGTACCGAAGGAGAATCGATCACGACTGAATCATACTCTTCTGCAAGCTTGCCGATTTGATCGAACAAATCATCGGGATCGTCAATCACTATGGAGGGCATTCCCAGCTTCGTGAGCCATTGGCTAGAACTCATCTGCCCATCTGAGTCAATCAGAATCACCCGCTTCTTCTTCTGGGACAACCAGTATGCCAGATGGACGGCAGTGGTTGATTTTCCGCACCCACCTTTTCGATTTAAGACTCCAATTAACATCTTCGCTGTTTCGTAATTCCCAGCTATTTTGAGCTAGATGTATCGAGATTATGTCACGATCAGAAGCGGAACAACTACCTTTCAGAGCACATCACTTGTGAGCGATCGCCTGCTTTCCGCGCCTCAAGACTATGACGATTGGCTGCGCCATCTAAAAGAGCGCATTAGAACCGCTCAAGTTAGGGCTGCACTCGCTGTTAACCAAGAACTGCTTCTCCTCTACTGGCAAATCGGACGCTCCATTTTAGAACAACAACAACAAGAGGGCTGGGGAACAAAGGTCATTGAAAGGTTGGCTAAAGATTTGAGAAAAGAGTTTCCTAACATAAAAGGTTTCTCTCGCTCAAATTTGGGGTATATGAAGGCTTTTGCCGAAGCTTATCCAGACGAAGCAATTGTCCAGCGCAGCGTTGGTAAATTACCTTGGCGGCACAATCTCGCTCTGATTGACAAGCTTAAAACTCAGGAGCAGCGACTTTGGTACGCCGAAAAAACAGTGGAGAATGGCTGGAGTCGGGACATTCTTGTCTACCAAATTGAAAGCAATCTGTTCCAACGGCAAGGGGGTGCCATTACCAACTTTGACCGCACTTTACCCCAAGCACAATCTGACTTAGCTAACCAATTAGTCAAGGATCCTTACAGTTTTGAGTTTCTCCCATTACAAGAAAATGTCCAAGAACGAGAACTTGAGCAGTCGCTAGTTACGCACATTCGTGATTTTCTAATGGAATTAGGGGTTGGGTTTTCTTTTGTTGGTAGCCAGTACTACCTTGAGGTCGATGGGGACGCTTACTATTTGGACTTGCTCTTTTATCACCTTAAGCTACGCTGTTTCATCGTTATTGACCTGAAGATGGGCGAGTTTCA
>JACMKO010000410.1 GCA_014380065.1 Leptolyngbya sp. ES-bin-22
ACAATTGTCTAGAGATTCGGCTTCCAATCATACACGTCTCCATCGGGTCTGAAACGATTGGAACATGTCTGAATAAAAGAAGCAATGATAGGATCTTATAGTATTCACATTATCTCGATCGGGTTTTGGGAATTGCAACGATTTCCACGATCGGGCTGGTCTGCCGTTGACTCTTTTTTGCCGCTCTTCTGATGGTTAACACTCAAACTCCCGCCACTGTTCGCAACCCCTCCAAAGTAGAAGGTCTTAAAGATCGCAGCCATTTTCTGCGCGAACCTGTCGCCTCTGAACTGCTGTTAGACACCACGCATTTCACCGAGGATGCGATCCAAATCCTGAAGTTCCACGGTTCTTATCAGCAAGACAACCGGGACAATCGCCTGAAGGGGCAGGAGAAAGACTACCAGATGATGCTCCGGACGCGTAGTCCTGGTGGTTACATCCCGCCGGAGCTGTATCTGACGCTGGATCGGCTGGCGGATGAGTATGGCAACCATACGCTACGCGCAACGACGCGCCAAGGCTTCCAGCTTCATGGCATTCTCAAGCGAAATTTGAAGGCAACGATCGCGGCGATCGTTCACGGCATGGGATCGACCCTCGGTGCTTGTGGCGACCTCAATCGGAACGTCATGGCCCCGGCTGCGCCTTACCGAAATCGCCCAGAGTATGAGTATGCGCGTGAGTACGCCAACAATATTGCTGACCTGCTAACGCCTCAAACCGGAGCCTACTACGAAATTTGGCTGGACGGTGAAAAGGCAATTTCGGCAGAAGAAAGCCCTGACGTGATTGCGGCTCGTCAACACAATGGCAACGGCACGGTTTCTCACGAGCCAGAAGAACCGCTGTACGGCAAGCATTACATGCCGCGCAAGTTCAAAATTAGCGTCACTGTACCGGGCGACAACTCGGTTGATTTGTACTCGCAGGATGTCAGCCTGGTGGTGCTGACAAACTCGCAAGGCGAACTGGAAGGCTTTAACGTCTTTGCCGGTGGTGGGCTGGGACGCACTCATAACAAAGAAGAAACCTTTCCCCGCATTGCTGACCCGATCGGGTATGTAGACAAAGAAGATGTTTACGATCTGATGAAGGCGATCGTGGCAACCCAACGCGACTATGGCGATCGCACCGATCGTCGTCACGCCCGGATGAAATATCTGATCGAAGAGTGGGGGGTGGAGCGCTTCCGCGAGAAAGTAGAAAGCTACTTTGGCAAGGCGATCGAACCCTTTAAACCATTGCCTGAGTTCAAGTATCTCGACTTCCTCGGTTGGCAGGAGCAGGGCGACGGCAAGCTCTTTGTTGGCATCTCCATCCAGAATGGACGGGTCAAAGATGATGAGACCTTACAGCTCAAAACGGCGCTGCGGGAGATCGTGCAGACTTTTAACTTGCCGATGCTGCTAACGCCCACCCATGATGCCATTCTTTACGACATTCAGCCTGCTCAGAAAGCTCAGATTCAAGCGATTCTGACCCGTTGTGGCAGTAAAGGCGAGAACGAGATTGATCCGCTGGTGCGCTACTCAATGGCGTGTCCAGCACTCCCGACCTGTGGTCTGGCAACCGCAGAATCCGAGCGGGCAATTCCTGCTATTCTCGATCGCATCCGCGTTTTACTGACCAAGGTTGGACTGGAGCAAGAGCATTTCATCACCCGCATGACGGGTTGCCCCAACGGTTGTGCGCGTCCCTATCTTGCCGAGCTTGGCTTTGTGGGTAATGGTCCTGATACATACCAAATTTGGCTGGGTGCGGCTCCTAACCAGACGCGCTTGTCGCAAGTGTATTTAGAAAAACTCCACATCAACGACCTGGAAACGGCGTTTGAGCCGATTTTTACTTACTTCAAACAGTCTCGCCAGCCAGAAGAGAGCTTTGGTAACTTCTGCGATCGCGTCGGGTTAGCGTCTATCCATCAGTACGTTGCTCAGTATCAACCCGAAAGCCCTGCTGCTGCAACCATTGAGCCTCTCATAGCACAAGGTGACACCTTACAAACTGCCAGTAAAACCCGTCGTCGCATCACCATTCAGGAGGATGTCTACACGCGGCTGCAAGAGTCGGCATTGCGAGAAGGCAAACCCGCAAGCCAGTTAGCCAATGCCGCGATCGCGGCTTACCTGAGCAGTTTGGAGCAAGCCTAGTTTGTTTGTAGGAACGTTACATGTAACGTCCCTACAAACGCGAAAGCAGTAGTGTTGCAGCGTTGCCTCTGTAATGTTGCTCTACCAATTTGAATTGAAAAAACGACACAGCTCGTAGGGACAAGGCATTGCCTTGCCCCTACCCATCGATTGGATCTGTAGCCGTGATGCTTTAAATTGATATTACCCTCTTTGTCGGCAAACCTTCAAGGAAGCTACTTGCCGATACAGAAACGGCTAAAGATTCGATCCAAGACGGATTCGGTCACATCTTCGCCAAGAATTTCGCCGAGTGCCTGAATAGCGCTGCGGAGATCGATCGTCCAGAAATCAAGGGGTAAGCGATCGCCGATCGTCCCTTTGACCTGTTCTAACGCTGCTTTCGCTCGTGTCAGGGCAGCCGCTTGCCGTTGATTGATCGCAATATCAAGGTTTGCTGCCTGAAGGGTTCCACTTTGAACCGTCTTTAAAATCGCAGTTTCTAAAGCATCGATGCCCTGGTTGAGAGCGGCAGCGGTGTGGACGGTGGGGTGTAAGGTGTGGGGTGTGGGGTGTGGGGAAGCGGGGGAAGGCTGAACCAAGTCGATTTTGTTGATGACCAGGATCAAGGGACGATCGCTCACCTGCTCGTAAATTTCCTGGTCAGCACCCGTCCAACCTACTTGTGCATCGATCGTCAGCAAGACCAGATCGGCGTTTTGGGCAGCGAGACGCGATCGCTCCACGCCGATTTTTTCTACTTTATCCTCGGTGTCGCGAATACCTGCCGTGTCTAACACCTGAATGGGAATGCCACCGACGACAAGCTGCGATTCAACCACATCACGGGTTGTGCCGGGAAGATCAGTCACGATCGCGCGATCGCTCCGGCTCCAGGCATTGAGCAAGCTAGATTTGCCCACGTTAGGACGACCGACAATCGCGACCTTTAGCCCGGTGCGCAGCAGTTCACCGCGATCGGCAGTTGTCAGCATGTGGGTTACGTCTGCCAAAAGTTGCTCCAGTCGCGTTTGGATTTCGGCTTCATCCAGCGGCGGCAGGTCTTCTTCAAAGTCAATGCGTGCCTCTACGTCTGCCAGAATATCTAGACAAGTAGCGCGGAGTTGCCGAATAGGCTGAGCCAGTTTGCCCTGGATGCCAGCCAGCGCAGTTTGAGCAGCCTGGGGCGATCGCGCGCCCACCAGATCGGTAATACTCTCTGCCTGCGTGAGATCCAGTCGCCCATTTAGAAAGGCTCTGAGCGTGAATTCTCCTGGTTGTGCCAGTTGTGCCCCTTGCTCCAGGCAAAGCTGCAACACTTGCTGCACGGGCATAATGCCGCCATGACAATGGAACTCCACCACATCTTCACGCGTGTACGATCGAGGAGCCAGCATCAGCAGCAAGAGCGCTTCATCCACAACCTGATGCGTTTCAGGATGGCGCACATAGCCGTAAAGAATGCGATGGCTTTCCCATGGCTGACTAGAGGCGTGAAAAAGTTTGCGGGCGATCGCCACAGCTTCGACTCCCGATAGGCGCACGATGCCAACGCTACCTTGTGCGGGCACAATGGCAGTGGCAATCGCGGCGATCGTTGTTTCTGACAGTGACATAACAAACGCCCTGAAATGCCTGGGTGATGAACGTAAACTCCCCTCAAAAAGCTTCACCGCTGACCTCAGTCTGATGTCCAGAATGAAAGCAACGGTGAAAATAGTTTATGACTACGCTACTGAACGCTCATAGAGCAAAGGGTCTCGACGCAGTGGCGTTAGAGAGCATGCTGGTAGTCAGCAACTCGCCTTTAAGCAACCCACTTCGCAGCAACCAGTTCAGCGAGATCGACCACACGCTGGCTGTAGCCCCATTCGTTGTCATACCAGGCAACCACCTTCACCAGATCTCCACCCATGACCATCGTCAGGTCTGCATCGACGATCGCAGACTCATCTGTACCGGCGTGATCACTGGATACCAGAGGCAAATCGCAATACTTCAGAATGCCTTTCAGCGAGTTTTCTGATGCTTCCTTCAGCACTTCGTTGACCTGTTCAGCAAAGGTTGTTTTTTCTACCTGCACGACTAGATCGACGATCGATACGTTGGGCGTAGGAACGCGCAAGGCAATCCCGTTCAGTTTACCAGCCAGTTCGGGTAGCACCATCGCTACCGCCTTAGCCGCTCCTGTCGAGGTTGGTACAATGTTCATGGCGGCAGCTCTTGCCCGACGCAAATCCCGGTGGCTGGCATCCAACAAACGTTGGTCGCCAGTGTAGCTGTGGGTTGTCGTCATCACGCCCTTAATGATGCCAAAATTTTCGTGCATCACCTTGGCAATGGGCGCAAGGCAATTGGTCGTACAGCTTGCATTGCTGATCACCCAATGATTTTCATGCGTATAGTCTTGCTGGTTGACACCCACGACAAACGTACCATCGTCACCCTTGCCTGGTGCGGTAATGAGCACTTTCTTGGCACCCGCCGTGATGTGCTTTGAGGCACCTTCTTTGCTGACAAACACGCCAGTCGATTCAATGATTAGGTCAATGTCCCATGCTTTCCAGGGCAAGTTTTCGGGATTACGATCGGACGTACACTTGATCGTATGCCCATTGACCGTGATGGTGTTTTCATCAGCACTGATGTCAGCATTAAACTTGCCTAACATTGTGTCGTATTGCAACAGGTGAGCATTCGTTTTGGGGTCAGAGGTGTCGTTAATGGCGACTACTTCGATCTGACTGTTGGCACGAGTCAACCAGCACCGCATGAAATTGCGTCCGATACGTCCGAATCCGTTAATCGCTACTCTAATCACTGCGTCTTGCCCTCTGTCTATTAAAGAGATTCTGGTAGTCAAATTGATCATAAGACTCTAAGGATACGAGTGCAATCACTCGCTCTAGCGTCGCCGCCGCTAAAAGCTACTCACTGGCGACGATCGCGTCACTGACAAGAATTTTAGCCTCAACATTCGACGTGAACTTAGATTACTGTTTGTATCATTAAAGTCTTTAGTAGGTATTTTAACTCATTTGATACAGGTTTTGTCCAGCAATGTAGCAACGAACGGCTTCAGGCACCCAGTAACGAATGGAGCGACCCTCCTGGCAGCGTTGTCGAATCAGTGTAGACGAAATGCCCATTAATGGTGTTTGCAATTGATGCCAGTGTGGTTGAGATGAGGGAAGAGGTATGTGGAGAGCGGTGTGAGCCAAAGGATGAGGGAGTAATGGACGATCGGCTGGCGGTTTTGCCTCTTCGTTAGCATCCTTTACCCGTCGTTCGGGTGCCGCATCTCCCCGGTACCACACCATGCCCTCGTTAGACAATGCCCTCGGTGCTACTAGCCAAAGACATCGCGCCATGAGTGTTTGGCTCGCTTGCCACCTGGGTAAACTTTGAAAAGCATCGCTCCCTACGATCCAGTACCAACAGGCGTTCGGCTCAAGGGCTTGCAGTGAGGTGAGCGTGTCGATCGCATAGGATACACCTTGTCGTTGTCCCTCCAGGTCAGAGACCGTGAACGCGGGATGATCCACGATCGCACGCTGCACCATTTCCAGACGGTGCTCAAAAGCAAGCAGTAATTGGGCTTTGTGCGGTGAGCGAAACGCGGGTACCCAGATGACTCGATCAAGCTGAAATTGATCGATCGCTGCTTCCGCGATCAAAAGATGCCCCCAATGAACAGGGTTAAAGGTGCCGCCAAAAATGGCAATGTTGGGCATCTTAAACGCGTCTATGTGTCCGTACTTAACCTCAGTCAGGGACGCAGTCATTGCCATCAGCTCAGCTTACGGTGTCAGCGCTGTAGGAGACAACAAGGCAAAGACAATGGGGCTGAATTTTATTGCTATCGATCAGGAAAGACTCGAATCCACAGTGTAATGAATGCATATGGGAGCGGTTAGCGGCGTAATGTCTGATTCAATCACCACATCTTTACGAGTACACTCACAGACACTCAATTTAGCTTTGTGCCAGAAAACGCCTTGAGAAGTAATGTGGCTTTAGGCAGATTAAGACTCACGCATTGACATAAAACCTTCACCGTCAAGCCGTGAGATTTATTAAGAAAGCTGTATCCCGAAAAGATAATCCTTGATATGATAGCGCGAGACATTGGTGTGGTGTGTGAGGAGTAAGAATGCTGAATTCCATCGATTTCAGCGGTAGACCATTTCATTTCATTGGCATTGGCGGCATTGGGATGTCAGCCCTTGCTTATGTTTTGGCGAAACGTGGGCTACCCGTGTCTGGGTCTGATTTGCATCTCAGTCGGCTAACGCAACGGCTACAGGAAGAAGGTGCCCATATTTTTTGGAGCCAAGATCCTAGCAATCTGGAGTTTTTTCAAGCTTCTACGCCTTCGCGTGAGCCAGTGGCATCGACGGCTGTGGGGCTTACGCCCGTTAAGGCTCAAGCTAACCGAGCGGCTACACGATCGCGGCTAAGCCCGGTAGAAGGGGCGCTGCCCCAAGTCATCTGCTCTACTGCTATTCATCCAGCGAACACTGAATACGTGGCGGCACGTAATTTAGGCTGTCCGATTTTCCATCGCTCTGATGTGCTGGCGGGGCTGATGCAAGAGTACGAGAGTATTGCAGTGGCAGGCACTCATGGCAAAACGACGACCAGCAGCATGATGGGCTACATGCTGTTGCAGGCAGAGCTTGACCCGACGATCGTGGTAGGCGGTGAAGTCAATGCCTGGGAAGGTAACGCTCGTCTTGGTCAAGGCGCTCACCTCGTTGCCGAAGCGGATGAATCGGATGGGTCGCTAGTGAAGATGGCAGCCAGCATCGGTGTCGTTACGAATATCGAGCTGGATCATCCCGATCACTACAGCAATCTGGATGAGGTCATCGACATCTTCAAGACCTTTGCTGGGCGTTGCCAAATACTGATTGGCAATGTTGATTGCAAAACCGTCCGCGATCAACTTCAGCCGACGATCAGCTATAGCCTCGATCGCAGCTCTGACGCTGACTACACGGTTGATTGTGTGACGTGCCGCGCAGACGGTACGACCGCAAGAGTGTGGGAGCGCGGTACAATTTTGGGTCGCTTGAATGTCAAGCTGCTGGGCAAGCATAACCTAAGTAATGCGCTGGCAGCCGTTGCGGTCGGGCGCTTGCTAAAGTTGGAGTTTGCGACTATCGTCCAGTCGATCGCCACATTTGAGGGCGCACGACGACGGTTTGAACGACGCGGCGAGTATAACGACATCCTCTTTGTTGACGATTATGCTCACCACCCCAGCGAACTACAGGCGACGCTGGCAGCCGCTCGGCTCCAAATTAACGGAGCCTCCCACGCGTCAAAGTGTCGCTTAGTCGCAATTTTTCAGCCTCATCGCTATAGCCGCACCCGTACATTCTTAGCAGACTTTGCCACGTCGTTTAGCGATGCCGATGTGGTAGTGATCAGTGACATCTACAGTGCTGGTGAAGCAAATCCAGACAATATCAGTGGTCAGCAGGTTGCTAATTTAATCGCAAACCATCATCCTCAAGTAGAGTACCAGACTTCTCTCCAAGCGGTCAGTCAACGCTTGACTGAACTGTTAATGCCAGGAGACATTGCCCTCTTTTTGGGAGCTGGGAATCTTAACCAACTGATTCCTGAAGTCATGGCGTTTCATCAGGCTATTGAGCAGGGGCGATCGCAGGCATGGTGCAACCACGCCTAACGCGATTAGCCTGACGACGACTTCAGTCCATCAAACCCACTCGTGCTAACGAGCTGGGTCACAAATGATTAATACCATGACGCTCTCGTACGATCCCCCGCAAGTGGCTATCCCTCAAACAGTCCGGTTGAGTTTTGAATCACTCAAATACAGCACTCAATCGGCTGCTCAACCAGTGCGACTGCTGGGTACTGACTGTCTGATTAAACCTCACGTGACGCTAGCAGCACATACCTCCTTCCGAGTCGGCGGTCCCGCTCAATGGTACGTTACGCCTCAACGGTTTGCAGAACTACAGGCTAGCTTTGAATGGGCACAAGCCCAAGCCTTGCCAATCACGCTCTTGGGAGCAGGCTCAAACTTGCTGATTAGCGATCGCGGTTTGCCCGGTTTGGTCATCAGCACTCGTCGTCTGCGCCAGAATCAATTTAATTTGTCATCAGGAGAGGTCACTGTAGGTGCGGGTGAACCCCTTCCCCGGTTGGCATGGCAAATGGCTGAGCGCGGGTTGCAGGGCATGGAATGGGCAGTGGGCATCCCTGGCACGGTGGGGGGTGCCGTTGTTATGAATGCCGGTGCTCATGGCGGCTGCACAGCCGATTATCTGGTCAATGCTCATGTGTTGCTTCCTGATGGCACCACCAAAATTCTGACCCCGCAAGACTTACGCTATCGCTATCGCACCTCAGCGCTTCAGGGAAAAAATTGGCTAGTAACACAGGCAACGTTTCAGCTTCAGCCAGGGTTCGATCCGGCGACGCTCACCGACCTTACGAACCAGCACTATAAGCATCGCCGCACCACGCAGCCTTACCATCTACCCAGTTGCGGCAGCGTCTTCCGCAACCCGATCGGACACAAGGCAGGCTGTCTCATTGAGCAAGCTGGACTCAAGGGCTACCAGATTGGCGGTGCTCAAATTGCCGAGCGGCACGCTAATTTCATTCTCAACTGTGGCAATGCGGTGGCAAGCGATATTTTTCGCTTGATTCAACACGTGCAGCAGCAGGTTGAACAACGCTGGTCGCTAAACTTGGAGACAGAAGTGAAAATTTTGGGCGATTTCCAGGCGTTATAGCAGTCAGAAGCAAGGAGTCAGCATGATTCCTTGGGCGCTGCTGAATCTCAACTCAAGGGGTGGAGTCTGCTTTCATACCAATTTGAATTGAAAAGACGACACATCTTATAGGGGCAAAGCATTGCCTTGCCCCTAACCCAGCGACTGGATCGGTAGCCGTCATGCTTTAAATTGGTATCACCCTACTCCTCTCCCAAAAAGTGAGAGGACAACTTTAATTCCTTCTCTTGGGGGAGAAGGGTTTTAGCTAAGGGTCATTCGTCCCTGTATGCAGCAACGCCTCGATTCCTTCTGACTCCTAAATTCTGACTTCTGACTCCTCGTGATGACGGCATTATCCAAACTGCTTCTTCGATGTTGGTTCCAGGTTGAAGAGCGTGGTGAGTGTTTGCATCGCCTGCCGTCTGGCTTCAACGTCTTGCTGTGCCCGTAGCTGTACCATCGGGTCGTGCAGAATTTTGTTGACGATGCCGCGAGTGAGCGCTTCAATCACTTCCTGATGCTTTTCGGCGAACTCGGTGCCCAGTCGAGACAGCGCTTTTTCGAGTTCCTGAGCGCGGATGGTTTCGACTTTTTCGCGCAGACTACTGATGGTGGAGACGGTTTCGAGCGATCGCAGCCAGCTATCAAAGGTATCCACTTCTTCATCCAGCAGCCCCTCCGCTTCCATTGCCATTTGACGGCGGCTTTCCTGATTTTGTGCCACCACTGCCTTCAAGTCATCCACGTTAAACGCCTGGACGTGGGGCAGTTCGTTCACGTCTGTATGAACGTTACGCGGGACGGCGATGTCAAACAGCATCAACGGTTGAGCCGGGTCTAAGACCATTTCGAGCTTGGCGCGATCGAGCAGGGGTTCTGTCGCTGCCGTGCTGGTAAACACGATGTCGGAGTTTGCCAATACAGTCGGCAAGTCGGACAGTGGATGCAGATGCAGTGCTGCATCTGGAAAGAGCTTTGCCAGTTCTTGCGCCCGTTCGAGCGATCGATTCAGAATGGAGATGTTAACGGCTCCCTTAGACAGCAAGTGCTGCACGAGGAGGCGAGACATTTTGCCAGCGCCCAGAATGCCCACGCGACAGGCAGCTAAATTTTGCACTTTGATTTGCGCCAGCTCCACCGCTGCGGAGCTAATCGAAACCGCTCCCGTCCCAATGCTGGTTTCCGTGCGGACGCGCTTACCCGCCGTTAATGCCTGCTTAAAGAGTTGGTTAAGGACGCGCCCAACGCCTTGATGCTGCTGCCCTAGCTTATGGCAGTGCTTAACCTGTGCCAAAATTTGACCTTCGCCCAGCACCAGGCTATCTAACCCGGATGCAACGCGCATCAAGTGCATGACGGCATCTTGATGCAACAGCGTAAAAAGATGGGGACGTAGCTGAGGCAGAAAAAGCTTGCTGTGATCACTTAAAAATTGAGTGACTTCGCGGATGCCTTGCTCGGTTTCGCTGGTCACTAGATAGATCTCTAGCCGATTGCAGGTGCTGAGAACGGCAACTTCTTCAAGATGAGGGCAGGCACAAAGCTGCGCGATCGCGCGATCGTACAAGGTTTCAGGAATACTCAGTTTTTCTCGAACGTCAACCGGGGCGGTTTTGTGGCTTAACCCTACAACGGCAATGTTCATCTTAGAAATGCGCTCTTTTATGGTGAACGGAATCTTGAGTTGTTAGAGATTGGTTGTTAGTTGTCAGAAAAATCGCCACTAACAACTAACAACCAGCTACTAACAACCTAATGCAACTGCACGACTTTTGGCTGTCCAGACATATGGATTGTGTCTACAAACCGCGCCGTGTTGGACTGATTAGAAATCACCAACGACTGGGTTCTAGCGCCACCGCTGAAGAAGCGTACGCCTTCCATGAGGTTGCCGGAGGTAATCCCACAGCCAGCAAACAAGACGGTTTTGCCGGAGGCAAGTTCATGAGCATCATACACTTTGTCAGGATCGGTGATGTTCATGCTCTTGAGACGATCGATGTTAGCCTGTTTGCTTTCACCAATCAGCCCCGTCTTTACAACTTCGGGGTCGTAAATGAGCTGTCCCTGAAAGTGCCCACCCATTGCTCGCATGGCAGCGGCAGAGATGACCCCTTCGGGAGCTGCGCCAATGCCCATCAGCGCGTGGATGTTTGTGCCCGCAAAGCCACAGGAAATGGCTGCGCCCACATCACCATCGCTAATCAGGGAGACTCTAGCGCCAGCCTCGCGAATTTCTTTGATCAGGTCGATGTGCCGATCGCGCTTCATGACGACGACGACGAGTTCTTCGATCGGCTGTTCCAGGCATTCAGCCAGAATCTTGAGGTTTTCGGTCGCTGATTTGTTGATGTCTACTTTGCCTTTCGCTGCGGGGGGAGCCGCTAGTTTCTTCATGTAGAAGTCCGGTGCTGCGAAGAGTCCGCCTTTCTCAGAGATTGCCAGCACTGCCATCGAGCCAGGTTGTCCGTAAGCGACCAGGTTAGTACCTTCACAAGGGTCTACCGCGATGTCAATCTCGATCAGCTCATCAAGATTGTGGAAATCTTTTGCATTGGGTTGTGTACAAATACCGACTTCCTCGCCGATGTAGAGCATGGGCGCGTCATCGCGCTCACCTTCCCCAATCACAATGCGACCTCGCATATGGATTTTGTTCATGCGTTCGCGCATGGCTTCCACTGCAACCTGGTCAGCAATGTTCTTCTCGCCTTTGCCCATCCAGCGGGCGGAGGCGATCGCAGCCTGCTCTACCACTTCAATAATCTCTAGACCGAGCGTGTTCTCCACGAAGTAAATCCTCCAACTGCTTGATTTTACGCGGTTTCATAAATGCTGTTCTCAGTCTTTAAGTCTACCAAAAGGGGGAGACGCGCTTGACAGCAATCTTTCTGCTTCAGCGTATTAAGTTTTACTGAGCTGGCACAGACCTGCGTACTACTCCTGTAAGGCGCTCAGCCGCAGAAGCAAGCCAGGTTGCCCGCACTGTGAGCGTGGGTTTCCTCTACAGCCAAACCTTAGAAACAGCGTTAGATTGGATGGAGGCACACTCTACATCCAGTGCTAGCAAACGGGTTAACGCCACACAACCCTCAATACAGGAGACTCAGGAAAATGTCTAAATTACTCGATAACGCTAGAGAAACAAACAGCGCTGCCACCCTTGAAGAGCAGCTACCATCCATGTTGGAGCAGGCACGCACTGCTTGCAGCACCAATGGCGCTCTTTCTAGTGAATGTGCAGCAGCCTGGGATGCAGTGGAAGAAGTGCAGGCTGCATCAGCCGATCGCCGACTGCAACCCAAAACAAGCCTCGATCGCTACTGCGATGAGCGCCCCGATGCGCTTGAGTGCCGTATGTACGATGTCTAAATGGCAGTTTAGTTGACCTGGGGCTGAGTGGCTCAGGTGACTTTCAGTACGCCCTTGGTTAAACCGGGGGCTTTTTTTAGGCTAACGGCGTTAGACTCAAAGCCTGTAGATTCAAACCGCAGGGGCGTGGAGGACGCAGAGTGACGTTCTTCATTGGTCTCTACGGTGGCTCCAGCGACACTTAAAAGCCTATGTCCCAAATCCTCTGGTTTACGTTCACCTGGATTGCCGGAACGGCTGCGATTCTGGGTAGCTTGATGACGCTGGGTAGTCTACTGCTTTTAATTGCGCCGTCTCAACCCCGATCGCACAAGCTAGAGCAACCTCTCATCGCTCATCACTTTTGGCGGAAGCGCCTGAAGCTGCTGGCGTTTTCGCTAACAATCGCCCTCGCTGGCTTTGGCATACTGGTAGTAGTGCCATTTCCCTCTTTCTGACGGTTTCTTACCGCGATCGTGGCTTACTCAAGCGTGGAGTCATCAACCTATGTTTAAAACGCTCAACTCGCTACTCAACCGCCATCCTGAACGAGTGAAGGCGAACGTCGAAATCTACACCTGGCAGACTTGTCCTTTCTGCATCCGCGCCAAATTGCTGTTGCAATGGAAAGGTGTCAACTTTATAGAATACAAAATCGATGGCGATGACGCTGCTAGAACCAAAATGGCAGACCGTGCAGATGGTCGTCGCTCAGTGCCGCAGATCTTTATTAACCAGCAGCATGTTGGCGGCTGTGATGACCTCTATCAGTTGGACAAGCAGAAACAGCTAGATTCGCTGCTTGCAGAGCCAGCGCTATGACCGACAGGTCGATCGCCCATGCACCTCCCTTCTGATTTCGATCATCCTGAATACCTACGACATCGACAGTGGATGGAAAGAGCCATGTCGCTGGCACAAGCGGCTGGAGACGCTGGAGATGTGCCCGTTGGTGCAGTCATTGTCGATGCGACGGGACGGGCGATCGCCGAAGCAGAAAATCGCCGCGAACGAGACCACGACCCGACTGCCCACGCCGAAATTTTGGCATTGCGAATGGCAGGACGCGCTCTTGGCACCTGGCATCTCACTCAATGCACGCTCTACGTCACGCTAGAACCCTGCCCTATGTGTGCGGGTGCTCTTGTGCTGGCGCGGATTGGACAATTGGTTTATGGAGCCGATGATCCCAAAGCAGGGGCGGTGCGATCGGTGCTAAACATCCCTGACAGCGACTGCTCTAACCATCGACTTTCCGTCCTGGGCGGCATCCTGGAAACTCCTTGCCGCCAGCAGCTACAGTACTGGTTTGCTCAACGCCGTAGCCATGCCGCTTCAGACATTATCCTTTCATAGACACCCTTCTCTTTTGCCTTTTCCCTGCCTTCGTCTACTCTCATGCCACCCCAAAAAGTGTCCTTAAAGTAGACGACGATTAGCTCAGACCACTCTACGGTAGATGAACGTGTTGTTTCCGCATCTCGTCTGCCGTTGTGTACCCTATGAACTTACTTGATTCGACTAGACCGTTTTACGCTACAGGGCAACTGCCAACCGATTCTGACCTTCAGGTAAGTCCACTCGGCTACAAGCAGAAAATTTGTCAAGAACACCTCCACGCCGATGATACTGAGGCTCCTTCCAAACAGGCAGCGCCAGACGCTTCACTAGCCGTGCACTTGCTTAAAGGAGAAGCCAGTCACAGCAAGGCTGTAGCAATGCCAGCAGCCTCTCAATGCTCATCCTGGTTGGCATCCCTGGTGTATCCGTTGGGTCGCTATTTCGTGGTGCCCGCTTACTTCAGACGGGTTGAGGTCTTTGGACGCGAAAACCTACCTCGGACGGGTCCAGTGATTCTTGCCCCAACTCACCGCTCTCGTTGGGACGCTTTGATGATTCCTTATGCAGCGGGGCACGATATCACGGGTCGTCATTTGCGTTTTATGGTTTCAGCCGATGAGGTGCGCGGGCTTCAAGGCTGGTTTATTCGACATTTAGGTGGCTTTCCGATCGATACCAGTCGTCCAGCGATCGCCAGCTTGCGTCACGGCGTTGATTTGCTGCAAAACAGTGAATCGCTCGTGATCTTTCCTGAAGGTAATATTTTTCGTGAGACGCAAGTGCAGCGACTCAAACCCGGACTAGCACGCTTAGCGCTACAGGCAGAAGCCAGCCACCCAAGTCTGGATATTAAAGTGGTGCCCATTCGCCTGTACTACAGCAAACCGTTTGCTCCGTGGCGCTGTCGGGTCAAAATTTTCATTGGGCAACCGCTTTACGTTGCCGCTTATGATCTAAAAACACCGAAGCAAAGCGCTCAACTGTTGACCGCCGATCTGAAGCAGGCGATCGAAGCGTTATAAGTAGTTTTTAGCGATCAGCGGTCAACTAAACGCAGGTTCTGAGGCTCTACAGGTGTAGCCTTCAACCTGAAGCTGACTGGTCAAGGAACAAGAATTTAATAGCCTCAGCGTTTTCCGTTGGGGACCATCGCTGTGCGCCCCTACCTACGAACAGTGTGTCGGTTTTATTTAATCCACATCCTTAGTAGCCGCAATGATGACCTTAAAGAGCCGGACTAGCGTCTTTCTATTGATAGCTGACGGCTAAAGGCTATGCTCAATGCAGCCAAGTAGGGGATTAAACAAGTTGACCGCTGACCGCTACGTGCTATTGACTCATCGCCAGTTTTTTCGTCAGCTCAGCCAACAAACCTTCACAGGCATCAAACAAGAGATCAATGACCTGATCAAAGCCCTTTGTACCGCCGTAATAGGGATCGGGCACCTCCCTCAGCGTATGGCGAGTGCAAAAATCGCACATGAGCTGCACCTGATCTTGATACTTGCCAATCGGGTCAAGGGCGCAAATGTTAGCCAAATTCTCTCGATCCATTGCCAGGATGCGATCGAACGCCTCGAAATCTGCTTTTACGAACTGTCGCGCACTGCCACAAAGAACAATACCTTGCTTCTGAGCCGCGATCGCCATCCGTCGATCGGGCGGACTACCAATGTGATACCCCGCCGTGCCTGCTGAATCACAAACAATGCGATCGCTCAAATTGGCTTGAGCAATCAGATGGTTCATAATATTTTCTGCCGAGGGAGAACGGCAAATATTACCAAGACAAACAAACAGCAGTCTGTAGGGCATCGCCTGTGCCAATATTGCTCACTCAATGAATCAATTTGTTGCATAGCCAGACTGTAGACGATGAGTGCTTGCCTCTAAAAGTATTGCCTCAAGCACTGACACCGTCTCAGTCTCTTTTCAAATGCAGCCAGTCTAGGGTCTACATTCCTGGTAGATTAAGCCCACCAGTCAGTTCTTCCATCCGCTCTCGCATCGTC
Source organism: Leptolyngbya sp. ES-bin-22 (assembly GCA_014380065.1). Taxonomy (GTDB): domain Bacteria; phylum Cyanobacteriota; class Cyanobacteriia; order Leptolyngbyales; family Leptolyngbyaceae; genus Stenomitos. The sequence goes on from JACMKO010000410.1 coordinate 15,595, forward strand.
GTTGTTGATTTGTTGTAAGCATCCTTCATGGCTGCCGTCACCAAATCTGAGAGCACTTCTGCACCTTCACCGAGAACATCGGGCGAAATGGTGACGCTGAGGGGTTCTTGGTTGCCGCTTAGCAAGACCTTCACCAACCCGCCACCGGATTCGCCTTCAATTTCCATCTGTTCCAGTTCTTCTTGAAGCCGTCTGGCTCCTTCTTGAACCTGTTGCGCTTTCTTGAAGGCTTCCGTCAGCTCTTTCATTTTGCCGAGACCGAAGCCAAATCCCTGTCCTTGTGACATAACGTATAGCGGGTTAGTTGAATGTAAGCAGTTAGTGGTTCCATTATGGCATCGCACATCCAGGCAACGTCATTTTTTGCAAAATCACTGCAATGCCTGGAAGGTCAAACGGATTGAAGTGCTGCCGATCGCGTCAAACGGTAAGCAGTGGTCGCGGTTGGGGCTGTGTTTCCAAGGGGTGGATAACGTGTTGTCGGAACGTTATACCAATTTGAATTGAAAAGACGACACATCTTGCAGGGGCAAGGCATTGCCTTGCCCCTACCCAGCGATTGAATCTGTAGCCGTCATGCTTTAAGTTGGTATTACATGTAATCTCGACAGCACGGGAAGTTTGGGGTCTGGCAGTAACGCCTTGTAGCGGTGGTTACTATTGAGCAGGCAAAAG
>JACMKO010000411.1 GCA_014380065.1 Leptolyngbya sp. ES-bin-22
AACCCAAAGCCTCTGGAGGCTCCGGTAATGAACCATACTTTCTGCGTTTTCATCTTTAGTGTCCTCGTTTTAGTTGTTCAGTGTGTTGGCTTTAGGTTGGTGAGCTTGCTGCCCACTTCGATAATTTCATTCTTCTGCGATCGCCCTATCCAAACCACTCAAGTTCTTTGAGTAAAACCACAACTTAAGCGTTCTGGTTTGAAGGACAAGCAGCAGGAAGTGAGCCAGTAGCAGTTAAACCTGATATACTTCAGCCACGATGAAATCATTCACCTATCATTTTGTGTTACTGAAACGCTTTGCCCAGGCTTGATTGAAGAAACGCCCGGTATTTTGAGGAAAGCTCCGCTCTGTCCTTTACGCCATTGGCTGATCTATGGATTCCAAGCGATTAAAGGATGCCAACCCATCAAAATCTGGACGGGGGCGCTCCACTGCTGGACGAGTGCGCGGAGTCATCCTATCGCCCCAGGGATGGCAAAAATTTCAAACGGCAAAACAGCAGGCAGAAGCGGACGAAACTTGGGGTAAGCACTTCACCCAGGAGGATCTTAGCGATCGTACTGGGATCTCCCTCAATACCCTTGCCCGCATTTTCAAGCGTGAACTAGGGGTCGATCGCCAGTCAGTGGAGTACCTCTTCCGAGCGTTTGGGCTGGAGTTGACGAAGACAGATCTGACATCCCCTACCCCCTCTGAAGCATTGGAGAGCCGCTGGACAAATCCCCAACAGGATTGGGATACGGCGGTCGATGCCTCGGTATTCTATGGGCGTGAGGTAGAACTGACGCAACTGTGGCAATGGGTCATTGCTGAGCGCTGTCGTGTGGTTGGGCTGTTGGGCATTGGCGGCATCGGCAAAAGTACGATCGCCGTCAAAGCGGCGCTGCAAATGCAAGCAGAATTTGAGATTGTCGTGTGGCGATCGCTTACCAATGCGCCACCGTTGGATGAACTCCTGTCGAGTCTGCTAAAGTTTCTCATGCCGCTCTATGGGGAAGATCCCATCATTCCCACTACGCTCGCTCAGCAGCTTTCCAAACTGATGCACTACCTGCGATCGCGTCGGTGTTTATTAATTCTGGATAATGCGGAAACCATTTTGCAGCGTGAGCCGGTGGGACACTGGCGATCGAGCTACGAAGGCTACGGGCAGTTGCTCAGAGACATTGGTGAAGCGGCTCACCAAAGTTGTTTGTTGCTCACTAGTCGAGAAAAGCTACAAGAAATGGCACTGATGGAAGGCGCGCTAGTGAGATCGTTGCCCTTGAGCGGACTAACCCCTGATGATGGACGTGCCATCTTTCGGCAGAAAGGAGCCTTTACAGGGTCAGAAGTTGAATGGCAAACCTTGATCCATCACTATGGCGGTAATCCACTGGCACTAAAACTGGTAGCAGCCACGATTCAGGATTTGTTTAATGGCAGCATTACCGAGGTGTTGCCCTACCTCAGCCAGGGATTGGCTGTGTTTGAAGACATTCGCGATGTGCTCGATCGTCAGTTCGAGCGCCTCTCCGAAGCGGAACAGAAAATCCTACTCTGGTTTGCCATCCATCGGGAGCCAGTCTCGATCGCAGACATTCGCGAGAACGTGGTTGATCTTGCTGCCCAGCAACGGGTACCCAATCTGATTAACTCACTACTCCGGCGATCGCTGATTGAAAAAACCGATGGGCTATTCTTCTTACAACCCGTAGTGATGGAATATGTCACAGAACGATTCGTACAGCAGATTTGCATCGAATTTGAGACGCAAGAGCTTAATGTTTGGCGAACGCATTCCTTATTGCAAGTACAAGCGAAAGATTACATTCGGGAGATCCAGACGCGCTTAATTGTGCAACCTGTGATGGCACAGTTGTTGTCTCGCTTTGGCAGTGTGGCGGCGATCGAGGCGCAAGCAAGGCACCTATTAACGCAACAGGGGAAGAAACCTGGGTACACCGCAGGCAATCTGATTAACCTGCTGGTGCAGCTTCAGGTTGATTTGCGCGGCTCAGATTTTTCTGATCTCGTGGTGCAGCAAGCCGACCTACGGCAGAGTGATTTAACAGGAGTCAATTTTCAGAATGCTAACTTAGCAAAATCTATCTTTTCAGAAACTTTCAGTGTTCCGAGGTCGATCGACTTGAGTTTAGACGGACAGACCATTGCCGTTGGTGATGCCAATGGGAATATCTATCTCTGGAACAGCACCACAACCCAGCTCTTAAACACCTTTTCAGGGCACGTAGGCTTTGTTTGGTCGGTTGCCTTTAGTCCGGATGGCAAAACGTTAGCGAGCAGCAGCACTGATAGTTCGGTGCGCTTGTGGGATGTGCAAAGTGGGAACTGCTTGCAGGTGCTGACAGACCATATGGGGTGTGTTTGGTCTGTCAGTTTTAGCTCTGATGGCAAAACGTTAGCGAGTGGCAGTGAAGATAAAACGGTGCGCCTATGGAATTTGCAAGGGCAGTGTCTCCGTGTTTTGCAAGGGCATACCCAGAGTGTTTACGGTGTCCACTTCGCAACCGATCAGCAAACCCTAGCCAGCAGCAGTAATGATACAACCATTCGGATCTGGGATGTGAGTAATGGGAAATGCCTGAGTGTCTTACAGGGACATACCAGCGGGGTGCGGGGTGTACGATACAGCCCGGATGGTCAACTGCTTGCCAGTGGGTGCCGGGATGGGTCAATTCGATTGTGGAGCAATTATCTGTCCCGCGATCGACATTCAAAACCCGCTTTTAAGTTGTTGCAAGGACATGCCGATTTTGTTTGGGACATTGCCTTTAGCCCAGATGGTCGTCTCTTAGTAAGCGGTAGTCGTGACGGCACCCTGCGCCTGTGGGATGTGCAAAGCGGGCAATCCATTCATGTGCTTGAGGGTCATCAGCATGATATTTATGGGCTTGCTATCAGCGCTGACAGCCAATGTTTGGTCAGTGCAGGAGAAGACCAGACGGTGCGGCTCTGGCATTTACAGAATGGACGAAACCTGAAAACGTGGCGCGGCTATACAGGGGGAATTCACTCCCTGAGCCTGAGTTCGGATGACCAAATGCTTGCCAGTAGTGGTCAGAATGAAATGATTCAGGTGTGGCGTTTACAACCAGATGACAATCCTTTATCGTTTCACCCCTACAAAACGTTTTCCAGTCCGACCCGTCAAATTCCATCCTTCAGCAATATCAGCTTTAGTCCTGATAACCAAACGCTCGCGATCAATCGACACGATGAGTCGATCGCGTTATGGAATATCCAAACGGAGCACCTCGAACGCTGGTCGGCGCACGATGCGTCCGTATGGACCGTTTTGTTTAGCCCAGAGGGGCAAATTTTGGCAAGCAGTAGTTACGATTGCACTGTGCGACTGTGGGATGTGAAAACCCATCATTGTTTGCGAGTGTTACGCGGACACCAGAACGGGATTGCCACGATCGCATTTGACCCTAGTGGTCAATGGTTGGCAAGTGGCAGTTCTGATCTCACGATTCGGATTTGGGATGTGCAAACTGGAACCTGTTTGAGGGTATTGCAGGAACATACGGGAGCCGTTTTCGCACTGGCATTTGATCCCAAAGGTCAACTCCTGGCAAGCGGTAGTCATGACCAAACCATTCGATTATGGGATGTGCAAACTGGAGAATGTCTAAAGGTTTTGCAGGGGCATACCGGATCCGTCTGGACGGTTGCCTATGCGCCAACCGCAGGCTCCGCCAACTGTCCCAAAGGTCAACTCCTGGCAAGTGGTGGTGATGATCAAACGATTCGACTGTGGGATGTGCAAACAGGGAAATGCCTTCACATCTTGGATGTCCATAGCGGTTGGGTTCGCTCAGTGATCTTTAGCTCTAACGGTCAAATCCTGTTCAGTAGTAGTGACGATCGCACCATCAAGCTTTGGGATGTGCAGGCAGGACGTTGTATCGAAACGTTGACGGTCAATCGGCTTTATGAAGACATGAAGATTCAAGGTGCAACCGGATTGACAGTGGCTCAAAAGTCTACCCTCAAAGCATTAGGGGCAATTGACCATTAAGGCGATCGCCTGGGTTAACTGCCCGGTGAGCAGAAGTGCAACGAGACAATGGGGCTTGCAGCCGCTGCAAAGGGGCAAAAAGACCGCTGTACTACTCCTTTTTGAGCCTTTTGTGTCCAACTTTAGGCCAGCGCCACTAGTACACCCCCAAAAACCGACTTCTCTTTGACCACTTACTGCCCCTCTTTTCGCTAGCCGATCGCGGTCAGCACTCAGTCAATCATTGTGACCCACGATCCAGCATGATAAGAGTGCAGATTCTTGGCAATAAAGCAGCAGCATGGCGAAACAGAAGCAGAGCGAACCCCTAACAGGCGCAGCGTTACTACAGAAAGTGAAAACGTTAGCGACTTTGAGCAAGACCCAGAAGGCGAAAGCCTGCGGCTA
>JACMKO010000412.1 GCA_014380065.1 Leptolyngbya sp. ES-bin-22
AATTGATGACAAATAAGCTGCCGTTTTAGTCAAATAATTCGTCGCTCTACAGAAGGGCAACTCCCTTTTGGACTAAGCACGAAAGGGAGTTTCTACAATCACATTCAAAGAGTCTTGATACCGCTGCTCAAAGCAACGGTCGTCGTGTCTTTGAGTAATTGCTGATACTGTGCAGGCGTATCTAAATCAATGGCTCCCTTTGGAAAGGAGACCTGAAGAACTTTTTTGGCATGCTGCTTGATTAAGTGCTTCGCTCCGACAGTTGCCTTCAACGTCATTAATTCTGCGAACAAAGACCGCTCAAACAGAGCAGGTACGCCAGCGGTGTTTGCATAAGCAGAGGCAATAATTGGGCGATGCGTAGTTCGATACGACGCGACTAATTGATCCAGCAATGGAGCGGAAACAAACGGTTGATCACATAGAATGATGACTACCGCGTCCAAAGCCGGGTTGATGGCTGTAAGTGCTGTCATGCCAGCGGCAATTGAAGTACTCATGCCTTCTGCCCACCGTTGATTCTCAACAATATCCAAGGTGAGTCCCTCTACCTCTAACTTCATGCGTTCAGACTGTGAACCCAACACCACCACAACTGGTGTGCAGCAAGAGGCGATCGTCACTTCAGCCATGTAGCGTAACAGGCTGCGCCCCTGAAACGGTAATAACTGCTTGGGCGTTCCCATCCGGGTAGACGCGCCTGCTGCCAGAATCATTAAGCCGATGGTAGACATACACGCTCTGGATTGGGGTCGTGAATAGGAGCGTGACGATCGCGCAGCATCCCGCCAGTATGGTTAGTCAAAACAGCTTGAATTTCTGCCACGATCGCCAGCGCAATTTCCTCAGGGGTTTCAGCGCCCAGATCAAGCCCAATGGGATGGTAAAGGCGTTGCCGTTGGACGTTGGTTAAGGCAAACCCTTCGACGTGTAAGTCTTCCAACAGTTGCTGAGTGCGTTGTTTCGGTCCCAGCACTCCTAAGTAATGAATGGGAGAGGGCAACAGCGATCGCAACAGAGTTTGATCGTGCTGGTAATGATGCGTCATGACGACAGCGATCGTGCGTGAGTGCAACATGAGATGGGCTTCAAGCTCATTGGGGCGGCAAAGAATGATTTCGTCTGCTTGAGGGAAGCGATCGCGGGTTGCATATGTGGGTCGATGATCAATGACTGTGACGTGCCAGCCAAGCTGCTTTGCTAACTGCACCACTGGAATGGCATCATACCCTGCCCCAAAAAGCAGCAGCGGCACAGGCGGCTGTATGACTTCGATCAGTGCTTCAACAAAGCCATGATCCAACTGATAGGAAATGACTTGCGTTTTTCCTTCTGCAAGTACTCCATAAGTGTCTGGTAACAAACGGGTTGCCAGTTGAGGATCTGCAATATGATTGACAACCGTATTGTCAGGTTTTAAGAGTAGTCGATCGGCAATTTGTGTGTCAACGTTTCCCTCAATGTGAAAAATAGTTGCAATTGCCCCTGCTGCTTTTTGCTGAAAACAGTCTGCGATAAATTCAAGCTGCTTCCTGGCAGACTCCGTATGCAGTGACTCAACGAGCACTTGAACGACACCATTACAGCCCATGCCCATGCCCCAGACTAAGTCATCATTGGCAGTGGTGTCATATTGCACAACGATGGGTTTGGAGTTTTGCCACAGCAATGGTTTTGCCCGTTCAAACACATCGCTTTCCAGACAGCCACCGCTAATGGCTCCCACCATTTCTCCCGTTTCAGTCAGCAACATCCGTGCGCCCGGTCTGCGATAGACAGAACCCATAGTTTTGACCACAGTGGCGATCGCCGATCGTTGACCAGCATTCCGACTCTGTTCAAACACTTTGAGGATAGTTTGTAATTCTTTCATTCCATTGACGGAGAATAAGCGTTCTCTAACGCTGCGGCGATCGACGAGAGGAAGCTGGATAGAGCCAGAAGCCGAGTAAGCGGGTTAGCCAGGGCATCACCGGGTAGGTCAATAATGCGGACACAAAAGTGACTGAGATCAATAAGCCAATCAGAGGAGGCAATGGTTTCAAAAACTTTCCCAGCAGTACATCGGCAAGCAAGATGAGTGGATAAACAGCCAGGACACCAAGAACAACTTTCTTGTAATAGGCTGGTTGAGTCAGCTTATGAACTGCATTGGATGGTAAGGTAAACCACATTTCCATACCACTAAGCTGTTGCTGTGAGCGATCAACCACCAGATCACGCCCCTGATCCACCCACTGCTGGAAGGTTAGGGAGTTTCGCCACTGTCTGAGATGGGCGTAGCTATCAAACTTCACAATGACCACGTATTCAGGATAGTCGTGGTCACGAGGACGAATCACATTCACTCCCAGGCAGCCCTCAACGTGTTGAGCTGCCTGGTTAAACCCTTGAGACCATGCTTCATAGGCTTGAATGTGGCTTGGTTTAACAACCTCTGAGATCACTAATGTAATTGGATCGGCGGGTCGATCAAAGTTTTCCATAACAAAGGGCTGATTGATGATTGTCGGTTGAGCTGAGTTTATAACGAAACCCAACCGACAAAGAGCGACTCTGAACGTCTGCAAAAATTGGTAGGAGCCAGAGTTTGCAGCTATTGAAAGCAGCCGTTACGCAATCAGCTTGTCAGGAGTGAGTGGCAGGCTGCGGAGTCGCTTGCCTGTGGCATGGTAGACCGCATTGGCGATCGCTGCCGAAACACCTGTAATGCCAATCTCACCGACACCACGTGCACCTGCTGGATTAAAGTTCAGGTCTGGTTCGCCGACAAAGGCAACATCAATACGGGGCGTATCGGCATGGGCAGGGATATGGTACGTCGCCAGATCATAGACGACGGGGTAGCCTGTATTCGGATCAAAATGGCATTCTTCCATGAGAGCGTGACCAATGCCCATAATCACCCCCCCACGTACCTGACTGGCAGCGGCCTTGGTATTGATCACGCGACCGATATCCATCACCGACACCCAGCGAGTCACCCGCAACCGTCCGATTTCTTCATCGACGGTGACTTCGCAGAAGTGGGCACCCCAGGACTGAAACGTCCATTTTTTCGTTTCGTCACCAGGAGCGGAGGATGCAGAAGCTTCGATCGCCGCTCGTCCCGACTTTTGGAGCGCCGCACAGGCTTCGGTTCCAGTCGTGCAGTTGGCGGTTCTGAGAATCTCCTGACAGGCTTTCATGACCGTTGGAACAAGGGATGCGGTCATCTGGGAACCGCCTGCCAACCCGCCATCGGGCAACTGCGAATCGCCCATCTCTACCCGCACCTTTGCAACGGGAACTCCCAACGTTTCGGCGGCTGTCATCGCAACCACTGTGTACGATCCTGTACCCATATCATTGCCAGAGGTGAGGACATGGACGGTGCCATCGGGCAGCAGACGTACTTTCGCAGAGGTTGCGCCACGAAGACCGGGGAACGTGGACGCTGCCATGCCCCAGCCGACGAGTTTACCATCGCGGGTCAGCGATCGCGGCTGTGGTCTATCTTTCCAGCCAAACCGCTCTGCACCAACCTTGAGGCAGTCGGCGAAATGTTTGGCGGAGAAGGGCAAGTCCTTGCGCTGATGCTCCTTTGATTCGTTCTTGAGCCGCAGTGCTACCGGATCGAGCTTTAGTGCCCAGGCAAGTTCATCCATTGCGGACTCTAGCGCCCACATACCGGGATTCTCTCCGGGTGCCCGCATGAAAGTCGGTGTCCCAAGATTCATCACTGCCAACTCTTGATTGAGCAGCAGATTGGGAGTGGTGTACATGGCTGGAGTGACAGCGGTGCAAGGCTCTGTGAAAACATCCACAGGCGATGTGGTGGATTTCACTTCGTGGGCGATCGCGCTCAGTGTCCCATCCTTCGCTGCCGCCAGTCGCACCGTTTGCTCTGTTTCAGACCGATGCCCCGTATTAGCTGTCATCTGTCTACGGCTCATCACCACCTTGAGCGGACGCTTAAGCTGACGAGCGGCAGCGGTAGCCAGAATCCCGTGAGGCCAGGGGAAGGCTTTAGAACCAAAGGCTCCACCCAGGTAGGGGATGATGATGCGGACTTTTTCTGAGGGCAGCCCAAAGAGTTCAGCGTAGGTGCGCTGGCTCAGAGCCACAAACTGGGACGGTTCGTAGACCGTGAGCGCATC
>JACMKO010000003.1 GCA_014380065.1 Leptolyngbya sp. ES-bin-22
TGCCAATGCCGGTATCCCAGACTAAAAAATGAATCAGACCTGAGGTGCTTGACTCCATCACCCAAGGGTTACGTCGTCTCGCCCATGATCGCCCGACGCTCTTTTCCTTTTTTCAATAGATCAGCCCTGCCATCTAAAGACCCTGCCGCTTGTCCTTGAGGGGCAGCGGCAATGGGCACAAGCTTATTGGTATCAATAGGGTGGTATTCTCCTCCCTGTAATAGTTCCAGCGTTTCTGTCTGTAGGGCAAGGGGCTGAGTAGGGTGGTATTCCTTGCCTGATAGGGGTTTCAGGTGGTTGGGATGCCATAACTCCTTGTATTTATCTAAGGTTTGATTCCCAATCCCATAGGCGCGGATGGCATGTCTGCGCGCGGTGATCGTGGCTGGTAAGGTCTGCCGTTGCTGTAAGTCGCTGAGCGTTGTCTGGATACGCTCACGAGCCGCTTGCGCCTGCTCCTGGTTCCAGTTTGGCTTGGGGGGTTCGAGTGGTACTGGTAAGGGTGAAGCCTTTGCTTGGTGCTTGGAACCAAAGGGGTAGTAACGGCTGGTCTGGATAGAGCGGGCATAGAACAGCGATCGTGGTTCGAGCTCGGACTGATGGCGGCAATACGCTTCAAAGCCAGGGAGCGATCGCGCCACTTCGCAGATGGCGGCGGCTAAGTCTGCGCCAGTGATAGGTTCGCCACCGCGCTGGACGTGACCAAAGACGTACTCCCGCATGGCAATCCGTCCCAACAGATAGTTGGTCTGCCCTGCGTCAGTCCACTCAGCTAACACTTCGGTGTTCAGGTCGTGGAGAAATTTCTCGGCTTTGCCGGAGAGTTTTTAGGGGTTGAGTTTAGCTCAACCCCATGAAGGGACGTTTGCTATCTAGAAGAGTAGTCTGATTGTACTAAGATTGTCTCTTCTTGTATCACGTATACCGCGATCGCAAAGCACAGTATTCGCCACGCTTGACTCTCCACTCCTTGCTATTGTCTTAAAAGAGACACGCAGTTGAGATCAGTTGAGACAGCATGGGCATCGCGATCGACTTTGGCACCAGTAATACAGTGATTGCTCGTTGGAATCGGGCGACACAGCAACCCGAAACGCTTTCTCTGCCCGGTATGAGCGATCGCTCTGGTCAGAATCCACCGTTGATTCCCAGTTTGCTCTACGTTGAAGATGCCAGCCAGCACAAGGTTGTTGTTGGTCAGGCAGTGCGCGATCGTGCCCTTGATTTGTCCACTGATCCTCGCTTCTTTCGTAACTTCAAGCGCGGGATTGGCTCTAGCGTGCAGGGCTTTTTACCAGAGTTAGATGGATGCACGATCAAGTTTGAGCAAGTAGGGCAATGGTTTCTCACTCAGCTTGTGCAGCAGCTTAAAACGATTGAACCGGACACTGGGCAGTCGATCGTCTTTACCGTGCCTGTGGATAGTTTTGAGGCGTATCGCCTCTGGCTGGGGCAGGTGTGCGAATCGCTACAGGTCGAACAGGTGCGGTTGCTAGATGAACCGACGGCAGCGGCGTTAGGATACGGTTTGGTAGACCGGGAAACGCTGCTGGTGATTGACTTCGGCGGCGGTACACTGGATCTTTCGTTAGTACGGCTCGACAGTGCCCAGGTGCAGGCAAAACCGCTCGGCTTTATACTCAAGTGGGGACAAAAATCATTCGCGCGACAGTCGGGGCAAGCGCCAAAAACGGCTAGAGTGCTGGCGAAAGCAGGACAAAATCTGGGTGGATCAGACATTGATCACTGGCTGGTGGACTATTTTGCCGAAACGCAGGGCTTAGCGGTAACGCCCTTAACAATACGACTCGCGGAGCGATTGAAAATTCAGCTTTCGCTACAAACGCAGGCGCAGGAGGTGTACTTTGACGACGAAACCTTCGAGAGTTATGAATTGCAACTGAGCCGCGATCGCCTTGAGGAAATTCTCCAACAGCATCAGTTCTTTGCTCAATTAGATCATTGTCTCGCTCAGGTGTTGCAGCAAGCCCGACGGCAGGGATTGGAATTGACCGACATTGACGCAGTGTTGCTAGTGGGTGGTACCGCGCAAATGCCAGCGGTGCAAACCTGGGTCAAGCAATCGTTTGACGCGAGTAAGGTGCGCTGCGAAAAACCCTTTGAGGCGATCGCGCACGGTGCGCTGCAACTCAGCCAGGGCATTGAAATCAAAGACTTTCTCTATCACGGCTACGGCATTCGCTACTGGGATCGTCGCCAAAACTGCCATAGCTGGCATCCCTTGATTAAAGCTGGACAAGCTTATCCCATGAGCGATCCGGTGGAGCTGCTGTTAGGCGCATCTTTGGACAACCAGCCCAGCATTGAATTAGTACTTGGTGAGCTGGGCGTAGAAACGAATCAAACAGAGGTTTATTTTGATGGCGATCGCCTGCTGACTCGTCGTGTTGACAACAGCCAAGCTCAAGTCCAACCGCTGAACGATCGCGAGGGTGCCCGCAACATTGCCAAACTTGAGCCACCAGGGAATCCGGGGAGCGATCGCGTCAAGGTGCTGTTCCGCGTCGATGATCAGCGTTTTCTCCGCATTACCGTAGAAGATCTCCTGGCACTGCAAACATTGGTCGATGATCAACCCGTTGTGCAGTTGCGTTGATCGCTACTTTTCAACGGCGGCAGCTCATCACAAACGCAGCCTTAAACTGTAAACGGGTCGATCGCGCAATCATCCCACTGTTTGTGATACCACTCTGATACATACGGACGCACCACAAACGTAGGTGGCGTGCCTGCCTGTACATCGATCCGCATGAAGGAATAGGGTCGTCGTCGGTGCGACCCCTGCCCACTTCGCCCGATAAAGAGCTTTGACCGGGCAACTAACCGTTCTTCACCATCGCCCGACTGACCGAAAAATTCTCTTACGTCTGGACCCTCTTCGCGCTGTCGCCGCAAGCTAAAGCCACTACCACCACAGACGATCCAGTTTGTATGAGCGTCGGCGTGTCCCGTCTCTGATGTTCGTAGATACTCTAAGCAGTGGGCATGACCACTCAGCACCAGATCCACGATCGCGCGACCCTGCGTGCGATCGCCCACGGTTGCCGCCACAGCATCCAACACGTTTCGCAGGCGATAGCGCACCGCCAGCGTTTGTGCCTGATGCCACTTGGTTGCCTCTGTAACATAGGGCGGATGATGAAAAAAGAGCACCCGTCCCCGCACGCTATCCGTGTTCCACGACTCGATCAGCTTTTGCTGGAGCCAATCTAGCTGGTGCAGATCGGTCTCTGTTGTCTCATTAGATTCCAGTTGCTTGGTGATGTCCTTGTTGACTTCGGTAAGCTGCTCTAGCTTGGCTTGCAGGTCGTCCATGCGCTCGGCATCATCCGCATCCGCTGCATTGAGCTTGGCGAGCGTGATCAAAATTTCCTGCATCTGATTGTCTACATCCGCTCGCTGCTGTTCTAAATGACGACGGTACTTTTCGCCAGCAGGGTTATCGGGTAAGGGAATGGGTGCATTGATGGTGTTTGAATCCAACGCAAAAAAGTCAATGCCGCCCGATCGAAACGTATAATAACGGTTCGGAAGCCGGGTAAAGCGCCCCGGTTGATAGCTCAAGCAGCGTCCCGTTTCGGTTTTAGCCGTATAGTGCTCGTCGAGATGGCGTTCTAACTCAGTACCAGGCTTGAGGGCTTTAAGGTAGTCAATAAAGGCGCGGGCATACGCATTGCCTTGTACGGAACCACGCCAGCTTACATCCAGGTCGAGCTGAGACCGGAAGAGTTGACGCAGCGGCAATGTGAGCTGTGACAACATGCCATAGAGCAATGGCATGTCGTAATAATCGTGGTTGCCGGGGATGGGTAAAAACGGCAGGTTGAAGACCATGCGATCGTAGGCAATGCGCCTAAACTGCTCACCACCGACCAAAAACTCTCGATACGGCTCAATAAAGTTGGGCGGGTAATAGGCGCTTGATCCAGTGAGGTAAATGACATCGCCTGTGTGCAGCACAAAGCGACAATCATCTCGATGCTCCAGCATCTGTTCGGCAATGCGCCGCTGTGGGTTGTGCCCTCGATGCGGGCCAGAACCACTGTCGCCCAGCACCAGAAACGAAAACTCTGGGGTGTCTTCTCGCCCGTCGTCTAGCACAAGACGCGTCTGGTCGATGCCCCGCTCCGCAATTGCGGGTTCATGCCAGCGCACGCGTTGCTCCATCTTGCGGATTTTGGTGGCGATCGGTGGGTCGGTCACAAATTCCATTACAGCTTCGCTCCCTGTTTCGGCATCTGATGCCATTGTCCGTGATCGTTCGTACCAATTGTAACGATCAAGTTAACATCGCTTCAATCTAGCTGGTTGAGCGCTGTTTAAGTCTTAGCCATTCCTCCGTCTTTAGGCAGAGTTAAAGTTTCGTGATTTCTCTTACCTTCATAAGTGCAAAGAGCTGATGACTCCAAAACCCCAGGGCAACCTGGGGCTTTCGTTTTTTGATGAAGACAACCGGCAAACTACTTCAACATCATTTGAGGAAAAGTGTTTCAAGGCTGGTCACGATCGCCCTTAACCAACGATGCCTCTTGCTAACGCTCACAACAAAAGGGGTTTTATTCGCGTATCCTTGATGTCGATGCACGTATAGAGTCGCATGAAGGAAGCATGGATTTCTCAACGCCGTACCCTTCGATTAGCTGGATTGACCCTCGATCGCCATCTTTCTGCACCGAATGAGCTTGACTTCCCCGGATGCAATCATCACTTGCTTTGCCTTCTGCTGAGCGACGGCAATCAACAAAAAATAACTCGCATTGGTGAACAGGCATCTGAAAAAGCTCAACACAAAGGAGATTTCTGGATTTGTCCTGCTCAGGTCACGGGACTGTGGGCTTGGGACAGTACCGATGCCTCGCTGATGTTTGTGCTTGACCCACTCGTTCTAAGTCAAATGGCGGCAGACATGAGTGGCATAGAGGCAAGCCGTGTTGAATTGCTCAGCACGATTGGTGCCCGCGATCCACAGATTGAAGCGATCGCTCGCTTATTTCAAGCAGAGCTTGACGCGCCCGGAATCGGAGGGCAGCTTTACACCGAATCCCTCATGCAAGTGTTCATCGTACATCTACTGCGACAATACTGCGCGTTTGAGCCGAAGATGCAGCCCAATTGCGGCAAGTTAACGGCTCATCGGCTTCAGCAAGTACTGGACTATATTCACAGCTATTTGGATCGACCGCTTCAGTTAGCGGAACTGGCAGAGGTTGCAGGCATGAGCCAGTATTACTTTTGCCGCTCGTTTAAGCAGTTGATGGGACTCGCACCCTATCAATATGTGCTTCAGCAACGAATGGAAAAAGCTAAAGACCTCTTGCGACAACGGAAATTTACGATCGCAGAAATTGCTTTACAGGTCGGCTGTGCTGACCAAAGTCGCTTCACTAAACACTTTAAGAAGCATGTTGGAGTTACACCAAGAATATTTTCATCACAATAGCAAGAATAACCTAAGTCACCTTTATAGCTAAGCAAGAAATGTCTATCTTACTTCGATCGTGCAGTATATGCTTTGTCGGTAGTTCTACGGGCTAGGCTGGTTTCAGTTCTTTCCACTCGCCAGTGGTGTGGCAACGTAGAACACTTCATGAGTAAGGTAATTCACGGAGATAGAGCAATGAGCTACGAAATGTTAGACGGTGATAACGCTTGTGCTTTATTAGTCGATCATCAGGCGGGGTTAATGCTGTTTACTGGAGACATTGATCCAGTGCATTTGAAAAATAACTCCATTGCACTCGCAAAAGTTTTAAAGCTACACAACATTCCGGTTGTTTTAACAGCGGCAGCAATGGGTCCAATGGGTCCACTCGGTCCAATCATCCCAGAAATTCGGGAACTTTTTCCTGATGTGGAGCCGATCTACCGCACCAAGATTAATTCCTGGCATGACGAGCGAATTCGCGGAGCGATCGAAGCAACAGGTCGCAAGAAAGTCATCGCCGCTGGCATCACGGCTGATTTTTGCATCGGTATTCCTGCCAAAACGATGGCAGATGCTGGTTATGACGTTCGTTTGGTGATGGATGCGTCGGGCAACTATTCTGAGATGGTGTTACATGCCTCAATCGCCAACTTAACCCAGGCTGGAGTTAAAGTTTCCAACTGGTTGAGTGTTGCCTGTGAACTACAACAAGACTGGGCAATTGAACGCACAGCTAAAGGGTTGTTAGAAATCTACCAGCAGCACCTACCTCAATGGAGCATGTTAGAAACCATTCAAAACACCTGGAAATCGATGCAGAATCAACCCGATGGCACGGCTAAGTAGCTCGATTAAGTCAAACTAAACGTAGCGTAGACATCTGGCTAGCAGCCAAGCTGTCTGCGCTACCGCCGAATTAGAGCCTACATGAGTATCATTGTCAGAGTTTAAGAATTGAAGAAAGCTATTATGTCCAGAGAACGACTCGCTAAAGGATTGCTCGTTGCGGCAGCCCTCTCAACCTTGATTATTCCGATCGTCACGGATGCCATTTTTCTGGCGAACGCCCACATGAATAATCCAGCCTGGTTGCCTCACGCAAAACTTCATTGTGCCATGTCGTTCTTTGCGGCTGCTTCCCTAGGACTTGCCGCTCTAGCCGTTCTGAAAGTTCGCCCGACCAGCGATCGCTTTTCGATGGGGCTTGCTGCGTTTCTTGGCTCTGCGTTTTGGATTGGGCTAATCGCCTCTGGACTCCTGCCCGGAACGTCGTATGGGTTTCTCAATGATCCGGTTTTGGGTAATGTGCGCCCCACCCAATTTGGCGGCATCTCAATTTATCCAAATGTGATGGCAGGCGTGATCACGATTGCGATTGCGCTAACAGGCTATTGGTTAACGGGTCAAAGGCACTCTGTTGCGCGATCGCAGTGAAAATTACGATCGAAATGAGAACTACATAGAACCTGAAAATGTTGGCTCAAAAATTACTTAAGAACTAGGGAACAAGCAATGACTGCGCAAAACAAGTCGCAACCTTTTGAGATAAATGTTGCTGAGGGTCGCGCTTACTGGACGATGGGCATTCTCTGGATTATGCTAGCGACTTATGAGGATACTGACGGGCAGTATTCGTGTATGGAAGAGTTGTTGCCAAAAGGTCCAGCAGCACCGCCTCATATCCATGAAGCAGCAGATGAAACTTTCTATGTTTTAGAAGGCGAAGCAACGTTTTTTGTTGAAGATCAGCCCATTAAGGCAACCGTCGGCTCATTCGTTGCGATTCCGCGCGGCACAAAACATGCGTTTCAAATTGATTCTGAAACGGCTCGGTTACTTAACACTTATGTGCCAGCAGGTTTCGAGCACACTATCATGGCGACAGCAGTACCCGCAGAGACGCGCACACTGCCTCCAGCTTCTTTACCTTTCCCTAATTTAGAACAAGCGCAGCAAAAGTTTGAGCAGATTGCCGAACAGTATCCTGCTGCTAAAACCACAAACTTCTTCTAGATTGTGAAAACTGATTGAGATTGCTTGGATTAATCTGTTCATTCAATTGATAACAACCCATGACTGAAATGAAAGCAACCCAGATTCACACGTATGGTAATCCTGATGTGTTGGTTTACGAAGATGCGCCCCGACCGGAGCCTAAAGCCGACGAGGTTTTAATTCGGGTTCATGCAGCAGGCGTTAACCCAGCAGACTGGAAAATTCGTCAGGGGTATTTGCAAGACAAGTTTCCGTTTCCCATGCCGCTAATTTTGGGCTACGACGTAGCAGGAACGATTGAGGCGATCGGCGCAGAAGTCACCACGCTAAAACTGGGAGATGCTGTGTTTGCCATGCTGCCGCTGAATCAATTAGGTGCCTATGCAGAGTATGTGGTTGCTCAAGCCGCGATCGTGGCTCTGAAACCTGCTTCTCTAGAGTTTGCCACGGCGGCTGGTATTGCCAGTATTGCGCTTACCCCCTGGCAAGCGCTGTTTGACTTGGCAGAATTGCAAGCGGGACAAACCATTCTGATTCATGGGGCATCCGGCGGTGTGGGCAACTTTGCCGTGCAGTTCGCCAAATGGAAAGGGGCAATAGTAATTGGTACAGCTTCAACTAGCAATATTGAACAAATTCAGCAATTGGGCGTTGATCGTGCGATCGACTACAAAACCCAACGGTTTGAAGATCATGCTTCCAATGTGGATGTGGTGCTAGACACGATCGGCAAAGAGACGCGCCAACGCTCCTGGCAAGTGCTTAAACCTGGTGGCATTCTGGTTTCAACGGAAGGAGCGGCAGAACCCGTTGAAGTGCCCAGTGCAAACGTTAGAGGCGTGCCCATCTTTGTCGAGCCGAAAGGTAGCGTCCAACTGCAACAAATCGGACAACTCATCGACCAGGGACAAATTCAGCCCCCACAGATTGAAACCTTCCCGCTATCAACCGCTGCTGAAGTGCATGACATGCTGCAAAACCAGCATCGACACGGAAAGTTTGTTTTGCAAGTGGTGTAGCCACATGGACTTCTTTCAATCAAGCGTGTGGTTTTCACCGCTCCGCTGGTCGATCGCCAGCAGCCTTAGCATTTTCGGCCTCTTAACGCACAGTCGGGTTTTGGCTCAAGCACTGTCTGTCGAGCCTGAATCCAACGATGCCCTGAGCCAAGTGACTGCTGTTTCACAACTGTCTGATGTTCAACCAACCGACTGGGCGTTTCAAGCACTGCGATCGCTAGTAGAACGCTACGGCTGCATCGTTGGCTATCCCAACCGCACCTTTCGCGGCAATCAAACATTGACACGATATGAATTTGCGGCTGGGCTGAATGCGTGTCTCGATCGCATCAATGAACTGCTTGCCGCCAACACCTCTGACTTCATTCGTCGCGAAGATCTTGACCAGTTGAAGTAGCTACAGGAAGAATTTGCCGCTGGATTGGCAGCTCTACGTGGACGCATGGAATCATTAGAAGTCCGCACAGCAACCCTGGAGACAACCCAGTTCTCAACCACTACTAAATTGAAA
>JACMKO010000413.1 GCA_014380065.1 Leptolyngbya sp. ES-bin-22
CAACCTCAAACCTCGACTCTTCACCCTTCACCCTTCACCCTTCACCCTTCACCCTTCACCCTTCACCCTTCACCCTTCATCCTCCTTATGGCGGCGGCAGTTCTGGTGGTAGCGCGGGTGCGCTCACTGGTGGTTCGTAAGGGACTCCTGGAGTGGGACGATAGGATTCTGGCGTAGACGGTGGTTCGTAGCGGCGAGAGGGGCGACGGGCGCTCAGGATGGCATCGCGTTGAGACGACCAGCGAGCGATCGCAGCCTGAGCATCCCCGTACAGCGCTCGTCCAAAACCAATGCTGGCGGCAAGGTTAATGGCATTGGACAGGCTACCCTGATCAGCAAGCGCTCTAGCTTCATCCAGAATTGGCTGATCTTCGGCGCGCTGGAATTCGGCTTGCCAGAGACCGATCGCCGTCTGAGCCTCTTTGTAGAGCGATCGGTCGGCGCGAATTTTCGTCGCTGTTTGGATGGCATCTTTCAGCTTTTTCTGCTTGGCAAGGGTCTTTGCCTGGTTCAGAAGCGGCTGGTCTTCAATCGCTTGAATTTGACGTGTCCATTTGGCGATAGCGCTTTGGGCATCCAGCCGGAGTGCGCGTCCGGGGGCGATTTGTCGTGCCTGCGCGATCGCTGCCTTAAGCTTGGGACGTGTACCAGCCGCTGCTAGCTGCTGCGCCTGCGTTAAGTAGGGACGATCTTCAAGCTGCTGGATTTCTTTGCGCCATTGGGCAATGAGCGTTTGGGCATAAAGTCGCTGGGGGCGATCGGGCGTAACGGTTTGTAGCGTAGCGATCGCCGCTTGCAACGTTGGGATCTGCTTCAGGCTGGCAACTGATGTCGCCAATTGGATCTGAAGCACATCCTGCGACTGCTGCTCTAAACGAGGCAAGAGGCGTTTTGCTTGAGGATAGAGGGGGCTATCTGCCCGAATCTGTCGCACTTGTGCCAAAGCGACCCAGAGTTGCCGCCATTGCACAGACGGTGATTGCGTGAGAAGGCGACTGCCAGCTAACGGCTGGGCACGACTCAACCAAACTAAGTCGCGGGCAATAGGCGGCAGCGGCAGGCTAAGCGGCAGCACCTGAGCGGTGGCGATCGCGCCTGCTGTATCGGCTTGTCCCAGTTGCTGTGTCAGACGATTAAGCAAAAATTGTCCCCAGGTCTGGATATCGATTTGGGCTTCGGCATGGGCGTAGCTGTTGGCATCCACGCGCTCCGCCTGGGCGATCGCTTGACCGATGACAACCACGGTTTCAGGGGCACGCTCTGCTACCTGACGCGCTTGCTGGAGCTGCTGACGGGCGGCACGTTCACTGACTAACTGCTGCCGCAAACGGCTAAGGTTTTGCTGGGCATACTTATCATCTAGACTGGCAAGGGCTGTAAGTTTTGCCGTCGCTGTCTGCCAGTCTTGCTGCTTGAGTGCAGTTTGGATCGCGGCATCGATCGCCTGTCCGCGATTTTGACCCTTCTGCCAGTCCAGCAGTGCCGTTTGGACTTCAGCATGAATCGGGCTGCTGGCAGGAATCTTCTTTGCTAGAGCAATCGCGCCTGCCACATCACCTTGATCGGCTTTCGTCTGCGCGATCGTCAGGAGCGCCTTCGACCACTCTCTAACGGCACGGTTCGCCCGAATGCGAAGGGGATGGTCAGCCGACCAATTTTTGACCAGTGCTAGCCCTGCCAGCAGCGATTCCACTTTGCCCGATCGCGCAGCTTGCTCAGCACAGTAAAGCTGATCGGTATGGGCAGACGCAGGCTGCAACGTTTGGCAGTTGGCTACAGGTGGTAGCGTCGTCAGCCATAAAAACGCTGCTACACCTGTGCCACCACAAAACGCCAGGAGACAAAACCAAACCAGCGGTGCCGCTAAAAACCGCAGCCCTCGTTTAACTTGGGCTGGTAACCGGCTGTGGCGTACCGATCGCCCACCTGCTTTCGTTTCCTTACCAGGACTGTGACCGCGATCGTCTTTCTCACCGCTGACTGCCATTGACGGTCGGGCAGCGACATCTGAAGTGTGTCCATCTGCGACCTTCAAGCCTCTCCCCGCCCGTTGAAAGCGAGACTTAAAGGCTTGTGCCCGCGATCGATTGACTGTTTTTCCTGCCATATCACCAGCTTCTGCACTCTAAAACTCTAGCGGTTAGCCCAGCACCTCTACTAGAACCAACTCCATGCCATCACGGGAACTCACGTTAGTAGCGACTGCCGCGATCGCCGATGTTTTGTCCAACTCAGATGAAATTCACTGCCCACCAACGCCAATACTGCTCGGTTAAGCCCCAGCGGCTAGTCACAGACTTACAAAAACAAAGTCTGCGTAGTCTCATCTAGAGTCGCTGCAACCTGCGTAGGCAGGTTTAGTCCCTGTAGCTGCCGTTTCAACCGCCGCTAATTGAGACAAGAAGGGTGACATCAACGCCAAGGTAGCAGAACTGCAAGCAATTGCAGCTCCATCACACTGTGCCGATATTGTATTAGCTACGACTTGTTTTGCAGCGATCAGGCAAAGATCTTGTGCAAATTTGCCACAATTGAGGCGATCGCTAGCTCATGACCGTTAGCGATTGGCTGACGGTTATGGCTCTCGTACAACCTTTTCTCAACAGCAAGCTCTATGGACGATTCTGCTGCTTCACCCGTTTCAAGCAGTCAACTGCCCACGATCGTGAGCCGAATGGCATTTGCACTCAGTTGCGTCGATGAGTCGATCGTGTGGACAGATGCCCACGGACGTATCCAGTGGTGTAATGCAGCCTTTGAGCGGCTTGTAAACCAAACAGCGGCGGCACTAGCAGAGCAACTGCTGGCAGATGTGTTGCCCCTCACGCTGGAAGGCGACACGGTGCCACTGTCCCTGCATCCGGTGAACTGGGAGGTGGCAACACAACAGCGAGAAGGTCAATATGGGTTTAATCGGCACGATCGCAGCTTTAGACTTGCCATTACGGTAGCGCCATTGCCCTGCTCGGAGGACGATCGCACAGCGGGCGTAATGCTGGTGATTCGGGATGTAACAACGCAGCTTGTGCAACCGCGATCGCTACAAAGAACGACCCTGGAATTAGAAGAAGCCGTCCGCATCCGTACTGCCGAGCTGAGCGCCACCAACGCCTGGGTGACAAACATTTTAGAAAGCATTACCGATGCCTTCTACACGCTGGATGAAACCTGGTGCTTCACGTATATCAATCATCACGCTGAGCAACTCTTACAGCGATCGCGGGCAGAGCTACTGGGCAAAAACATCTGGTCATGGTTTCCCGAAGCCATTGACTCCAGCTTTCATACCGAATTTCATCGGGCAATCGAAACACAGTGCAGCATTGCGCTTGAAGCATTCTATCCGCCCTTCAACGCCTGGTTTGACGTGCGCGCTTATCCGATCGCGAAAGGGTTGGCAGTGTACTTTCAAGACATCAGCGATCGCAAGCGCCTTGAGCTTGAGCATCAACAAACCGAAGCTGCCCTGCGTGAGAGCGAACAATGGTTCCGTAATCTGTTTGACACCACTGCTGTCGGCGTGACGATTACGACTCCTGCCGGCTCTCTGTTGCAGGCGAATGCTGCGTACTGCCAGATGCTGGGCTACACCCAACCCGAACTGCTCGCCAAGACGTGTCGGCAGCTCATCGATCGCGACGATTTTGAACGTGGACTGGAACCACTCAGAAAACTCCTGGCGGGAGAGCTTTCGGCTTACCACACAGAACGACGCTACTTTCACAAAAAGGGGCACGTTGTTTGGGGGTTAGTGAGCATGTCAGTCGTGCGTGGCGATCAGCAGCAGCCTCTTTACTTGGTTTACCAGGTGCAGGATATTACCGAACGGCAAGCTGCACTTCATGAACGCAAGCAGGCAGAAGCGGCTCTAAGCGAAAGTGAAACCAGGCTCAAGCTTGCGCTAGAAGCAGCTCAGATGAACACCTGGGATTGGAATATCTTAACCAACGAGGTAGTTTACTCAGGGTCTATCAATTCCGGCTTTAGCCTCCCATCCGGTGTGCAACGCGCTGCGTATGAAACCTTTTTGCAAGCGGTTGACCCAGCCGATCGAGACTATGTGGGGGACGCATTAGCGCGTGCCTTGGATGGTGCTGATTACAACGTTGAATTTCGAGTCATCTGGGCGGATGGCACACAGCGCTGGGTTTGTAGCAAGGGAAAAACGTCTTTCGACCAGCAGGGTGTCCCTGTGCGTATGCTTGGTGTTATGCGGGACATCACCGCTTACAAACAGGCAGAATTGTCGCTTCAGCAGCTTAACCAGGAGTTGGAACAGCGCGTGCAAGGGCGCACCGCTCAACTGGAGCAGACGAATCAACAGCTACAGGTGTCGATCGCTGCTCACGTGCAAACCGAAGCCGCCCTGCGCAAAAGTGAAGAGCGGTTTCGCGTTATTTTTAACTGTGCCCCGATCGCGATCAGCCTTGCCGATGTCCAAACCTACCAGATTATTGAAGTTAACCAGGCGCATCATGAGCTGCTTGGCTATAGCGATGCCGAACTAGCGTCGTTGACCCACGTTGACGTGACGCATCCCGATGATGTAGGCAAAAATCTTGATCAGATCAAGCAACTGCTGGATGGTGCGATCTCCCGGTTTCAAATTGAAAAACGCTTTATTAAGAGAAATGGAAACTGGATTTGGGCTAACTTGACTGTTACCCTCATTCACGATCCCGATGGTCGTATCTACAGCATGGGCATGCTCGAAGATATTACCGATCGCAAACGAGCTGAAGAAGCCTTGCGTGACAATCAGCAACTGCTCCAACTGGTGATGGATAGCGTTCCTACGACCATCTTTTGGAAAGACAAAAATCTACGCTACCTGGGTTGCAATCACCAGTTTGCGATCGACGCAGGCTTAGCAACGCCCAAAGATATCATTGGTAAAAACGACTTTGAACTCCCCTGGGCGGTTCATGCAGAACGCTGTCAAGTAGAAGACCTGAAGGTGATGACATCAAATCAGCCCACACTCGCCGTTGAAGAAACCTTAGTGAAGGCAGGCGGAGAACAACGCTGGATCAAAAACAGCAAGGTGCCACTACACAATAAAAATGGCTCTGCTATCGGCATTCTAGGCACTTACGAAGATATCACTGAGCGCAGACAAGTGGATCAAGCCTTGAGACTCACGCAATTCTCGATCGATCGTGCGTCTGATCCCATTTGGTGGGTTGAGCCGGATGGCACGCTCTGTTACGTTAATGATGCTGCCTGTCGTGACCTGGGCTACACGCATGACGAAATGATTGGCAAACAGGTTTCCGATTTTAATAAAGACCGTCCAGATGCAGCCTGGGCTGACCACTGGAAAACGGTCAAAGAACAAGGTGCGCTGACGTTTGAGGCACGCCTCCACGCTAAAGACGGCACGCTCTTTCCGGTAGAAGTAACAGCGAATCACATTGAATTAAATGGCAAAGAGTACCACTGTAGTTTTGTGCGGAATATTACCGCTCGCAAACAAGCCGAAGACAAGCTAAAGGCTTCTCTCACCGAAAAAGAAGTTCTCTTAAAAGAAATCCACCACCGCGTTAAAAATAACTTGCAAATGGTCTGTAGCTTGCTCAATTTGCAAGCGAATACCATTCAAGATCCTAAGGTACTTGCACCATTTGAAGACAGCCAGCGTCGCATTAAGGTAATGGCGTTAGTTCACGAACGGCTGTATCAATCTGAGAGTCTAGCCAACGTTAATTTTTCTGACTATGTGCATCATTTAGTTACTGATCTGATTCATTCTTGTAGTACCGATCCAACTAAAATTAACTTAAAGCTTGAGATTGCTCAGCTTGAACTCGCGGTTAACGTCGCCATCCCGTGTAGTTTAATTATCAATGAGTTAGTCACTAATGCGTTGAAATACGCGTTTCCAGACGATCGTGCGGGTGAGCTTCAAATCTGTTTTTCGTTAACTACTGCCAATCAATATCTGCTAGTCGTGGCTGATGATGGCGTTGGTTCTCTCACGCCAATGGCAGCCCTCAACCATGCGCCGCCGCTAGACTCACTGGGACTTCAGCTTGTACACGCCTTCGTCCATCAACTGCGGGGCACGATCGAGCTAGATTGTAGCCACGGCACCCGCTTCGAGCTTTCGTTTCCAAACCTAACCCCAAAAGGATGAGCGCTAAAATTCTCGTTGTGGAAGATGAGCCGATCATCGCCTTAGATATTCAACGGCAGTTAACTCAACTGGGCTATACAGTCGTGGCGATCGCCGACTGCGCCACTTTAGCGTTAGAGGCAGTCGATCGCTGGCACCCTGATCTAGTCCTGATGGACATTCGCCTTCAAGGCGACCAAAACGGCATCGAAACAGCAGCACAAATACAGCAGCAGCATGAACTGCCGATCGTCTTTCTCACCGCCCATGCCGATGCCGATACCATTCAACAGGTTAAAGCGGCGCAGCCCTATGGCTACATTGTCAAACCGTTTGAAAAGCACGATTTAATGACTGCCATTGAAGTGGCGCTTAATCGACATCAAGCCGAAAGGGCGACGCAAGCTGCACTCGCCAAGGAACGAGAACTCAACAAGCTGAAATCGAACTTTATCGAGATCGTGTCTCATGAGTTTCGCACTCCGCTGAGCACGATTTTGCTGGCTCTTGAGTTACTACAGCGCCACCACAGTCAACTAACGCCTACAAAAACGCACGTCTATTTGCAGCGGGCAAGAGTTGCAGTCGATCGCATGAGGCAGCTCCTTGAAGAAGTCCTCACTATTGGCGCAGCCGATGAAGGCAAGCTGCAATGCCAACCAGCACCCATTGACTTAGATGCATTCTGTCGTCAGTTAGCGGCAGAATTTCAGCTTAATCGGGATGCAACGGCTGCACCACAACACGCGATCGTGTTTGCTCAAACGGGGCAGTCTGTCGAGCACATGGCATCCAACCTTGATGAAAAACTGTTGCGCCATATCCTCACCAATCTGCTTTCAAACGCCATCAAATACTCGCCGCACGGTGGCAAAGTGCGGCTTGATTTGATCCATACAGCCGATGCAGCCACGTTTCAGGTGCAAGATTGCGGTATTGGCATTCCCCAAGGCGACCTTGCCCAGTTGTTTGAGCGCTTTCACCGTGCCAGCAATGCCAAAACGATTCCCGGTACGGGCTTGGGGTTGTCGATCGTCAAACAGTGTGTAGACCTTCATGGTGGTACAATCACCGTCCAGAGCGCCGTTGGCGTAGGCACAACGTTCACCGTAACCATTCCCCTTAGCCATCAGATGCATAGCGTTCAATAGCTGGGGGTGCTAGCGAGCCATCGATTTTCTACTGTTCTGGCGTGTTGCGATAGCCGTAAAAATCAATGTGGTAGTCAGTAATGCGAACACCCGTTTGCTGCTCAATTTGCTGCAAAATTGCTTCTGGTAGCTCAATGTGAACGTCTAGAATCTGATCGGTGTCTAGACAGTTAACGTGGCTGTGTGAATCACTAATATTGCCGTAGAGCCGCCCATCCGAGCGTTCAACACACTCAATAATGCCTTGCTCGGAAAGTGCTTCAAGGTTTTGGTAAACCGATGTATGACCAATTTCCTTGCCCTGCCGATTCAGGCGATTGTAGATTTCCCTGGCAGCCAAGTGCTCTTTCTCTTGCCATAGCAGTTCCAAAATGAAGCGCCGTTGACGGCTCAATCGCATTCCCAACGACTGACAGCGCTCTAGGGCATCTTCAAGCGATCGAATTGGTTTTACCGTTGCTACATCATTCTGCATATTGAACGCCCTTGACTCACCTGCATGACCGCCGCCTACATCGCCAGCTTTTGATGCGATCATGTGATGCGATCAAAAAACGGATTCGCTAGAGTGACCAGCCTCCAAAAAGCAGCAAACCCCTTCGAGTTCTAAGAACGATTTTGAGGTTTAACGTCGCAGTGTGCCACGCGTACGCGTCCAGCAAC
The DNA here is from genome assembly GCA_014380065.1 of Leptolyngbya sp. ES-bin-22. GTDB lineage: Bacteria > Cyanobacteriota > Cyanobacteriia > Leptolyngbyales > Leptolyngbyaceae > Stenomitos. Next base: position 7,930 of record JACMKO010000413.1, read on the forward strand.
ACACTCAGGATGGTATCTATAGGCGTTTCTACATACAGTTGTATCATACGCTAACCCAAACTCGCTACAACTTTGCTTTAGTTTCAGAGAGGGACTGCCCCCTTACCCTTTCCCTCTGTCCTCGCTTACTAGACAATAGAAAGAGAGATGTTAGCGAAGTGCCAGGGTTTATGAGAGTTTTGCAGTGCCATTGGTCAGGCTTGACGATCGCAGGCGTTCAAACCGTTGATCGATGGCAGAAATTTTTACGACGGTCATGGATGCTCTTGGCATTAGTGGTCTGCTTGCTTCTAATGGGGGTATCTCCAGCACTAGCAGGCTTGAAGGACGATCGGTATGACGGCGAAATTTTTACTCTGTATGCTGGAAATGGTTCGCTGGTGCCACCTAAATTTACGCTAGCAGAAGCACTGAAGCGCGATCGACCCACGCTTTTAGTACTCTATATCGATGACAATAACGACTGTAAAGCATATTCAGCCGTCGTTTCTCAGGTGCAAGCTTACTATGGGAAAGTAGCCGATTTGCTACCTGTAAGGGTCGATGGCATTCCAGCAAAAGCCACCTATGCTGCCACAGAGTCTGGCTACTATTACAAAGGTCTCGTACCGCAGACAGTCTTGTTTGATGCCTCCGGTAACGTTGTGCTGAACGAAGCCGGTGTTGTGCCCTTTGAGCGGCTGGACGCAAAGCTCCGCGAAGTCTTTGACCTGCTGCCACGATCGCAATCGCTTGATCTAAAACGCCGACAGGTGAATGAAGTGACAACAGAACTGGCAAAGTGATGTGTAAAGGAGTAGGGACGCTACATATAACGTCCCTACAGAACGGGAACTCAAGCGACCGATGCAAACTGGAGCCGAGTTTGATGCTACTGGACGCTATCGCTATTTGTTGTGGCGATCGTGGGACGAGCAAGCTGCCAGAGTTGGCTTTGTGATGCTCAATCCCAGTCGGGCGGATGCCGTGGTGAATGACCCAACGATTCGTCGCTGTTTGGGCTTTGCGCGCTCGTGGGGGTATGGCGCGCTAGAAGTAGTCAACCTGTTTGCTTACTGCACTGCCCAGCCAACTGAGCTGCGCCAAGTCGCCGACCCAATTGGGCGAGAGAACGATCGATATCTCGCAAATTTAGTGCAACGGGTAGACCACATTATTCTGGCATGGGGCAACGGCGGTTGTTTGCAGTCGCGCGATCGAGCGGTAATGGCGTTGTGGGGCGATCGCGCATCCATCTACTGCCTGGGAACCACTCGGCTGGGGCAGCCGAAGCATCCGCTTTATCTGCGGCGTGACGTGCCCCCTTCGCCGTGGGTTCAGTCTGGCGCTAGTTGGATCAACGCTCCACCGCGCTGAACTCCTGCCTGGCTACCATAGCTGCTGATGGTGAGCGATCGCAGGTGGTTAAACAACGGCTTGGCTGCTAACTCAATGACTTTCAAAACGGGAAATTGCTGCTCCAAAATTGGCTGGCTGGCATTCCAGTCAAGGTAGAGGTAGCCGTTGTTGGGCTGTAGTAGGGATGTGGTTGCGTGCTGGAAGGCTTCGCGTTTTGACAGCGCACTGTCTGCGGCTTTGAGGGCACTGTCCATTGCGGCAACTGAGGTTGTAAAGAGTTCATAATCGCCGATAGACGCGTGGACTCCTCGCACCTCTGCCTGTAGATTGAGCGGTTGCGATGCCACTTGAGCCGTCGCCGTCAAGCGTGTCCAGGCTGAAACGGTCCGCTCGCCAATGGTGAGCGGACCCACCGTTAAACCTTGTTGTTTCGCTAACTCATCCAGATGCGCGATCGCGTGTCGATCAGCTTCGGCTTGCGGACGTTGGGCGGCGAAGATCCAATCGGGTTGCAGTGTGCCGTCAGCAGCAAGGCTGTCTGGAGGCACCATTGCCAGCGCATATTCACCGTTTACCCAGCTAAAAATATCAGTCAATAAGTCAAGCTGCCAGCGAGTTTGAAGGTCTCGCAGCGGTTGCTGGATGAGTTGAGACGCTGTTTTATAGGGAGCTAATCCGTTGGTAAGTTGTGTCCAGAGGCGATCGAGGTCTTTTCCTGACGCGGAGAGTGAGCTGTTGCCAGGGACGTATTGCAACGCTCCAACTGGCTGAGACAGTGCTGGTAGCGTCGTTACTCCGTCTGAAGACAGTAAAGCGGTTTCAGCCAGAAGTCCGTGCTGATTGAGCGTAAATCCAGCCACGAAGGTTTGGAGCATCGTTGGCTCGTCTAATGCTGTTGTGGTGCTATCAGTCTCTGGCTGAGCCAACTTTGCGGTAGCATCACGTCCTAGCAACTGAGTAAGTCTGGGTAAGTTGATGAACGTGAGTCCAATATGCGGCTGAGTCAGAGTCTCGATCGCCTGTGTGAAGCCCTTCGATTGCTCAAGGCTGAGATCAGGAGCCTGGACGTTGTTGATTGCCTCGCGCAGCACTTTAGGGTGGTTTGCAAACAGGATAAACCGATCGCCCACGGCAGCACTGGCAAGCGAAGGGATTGGTGCAGGGGCGATCGGTGCTTTTGAGGGCTGTAGCTGTAAGCGATAGTTGGGTGTCTTTGAGCGAGTGGCAACGACCCGATCAAGGTCGGGCGCAGGACGCTGAGCCGCAATGATTTTTACACCGTTATATTGCTCAAAAACCAGATCACTACCCGCGAGCGCCCGTTTTTGCCAGAACAACTCTAAAAACTCCCGCGATCGCTGCGGATCTTGAGTGGCGATCGCGGCTAAATAGCCTGGCTGTTCGCCGTTTGCCGCATCATGATCGAGATCCAGCGTGGTTACAGCCAGCGTTATTTCTTGCCCCAGCCAGGGTTGAAGATCCCGCTTATAGTTCAGTCCTGTCTTTGCCAGCAGGCTTTGCTTCACCTGGTCTAGCTCTTCCCGCGCTTGACGACGTTTTGCTGGCGGTGTTGCGACCAGTTGAAACGCCTCTAGCCGATCGGGGTTGAGCAACAGCGATGCCATCACCGGAGCCTGTTTGGGCACAAACAAGGCAGCAGCAGGAGTCGTATTTTGTTCGCCGCTTAACAGACGCATGGGGCTACGGGCAACCAGCCAGTAGAAACCACCAGCACTCAGCAACAGCAGCACCAGTACGACAACGGACAGAAACAAAAAGAGCGATCGGAGCTTCATGGGATTGAGGTCGCTAGCAGGCAAGGGCGCACAATAGCCCAGCCTCATTATCCTGTAGTGCGTGCACCTTCTTTGCGATCGTTCGATCGTGGATTCGCTGACCGCTATGGGCTTAAGCCGTATTCGCAAGCGTAGAGCGCTACTATCCAGGCTGTTACAATCAAAGTAATCAAGGTTTCCCTTACACCAAATCCATTAGCAAAGGCTACAGAGCTTGCCCTCATCCCCTGCCCTTCTCCCCAAGGGAGAAGAGAGAAGAGAGCCGGATTAAAGTCCCTCTCCTGTGGGAGAGGGATTAGGGTGAGGGCGCATCTGTAGCATTTATTGCGAACTTTGGTATTACACCTCACTTACACCCAATCCCAATCGCCCATGACCACCGCTCAATTTCAGCCCGTTCCCCAAATTAGCGTTGCGGAGTTAGGACGGCTTTTGCTGGCTGCATCCAATGCCGTGCAGTTTGTGGATGTAAGGGAAGCGAGTGAGCTGGCACTTGCCAAACTGAAGGGCTTTGCGCATTTACCGCTGAGCGAATTTGCCGCTTGGTCACCTGATATTCAAACGCGACTCGATCCACAGAAGGAAACGATCGTCCTGTGTCATCATGGGATCAGGTCGGCACAGATGTGTCAATGGTTACAGACTCAGGGCTTTACGCACGTCAAGAATGTGGTTGGCGGCATCGACGCTTACGCGATCGCGGTAGACCCATCCATTCCTCAATACTGACCTGCCTTCATACTGACTCGATCGACACATGCCCAAACTATGCTGTTGACCGATTGGGTTTGTTAAGTTGTATCAAAAGCGTTTGGTTCCATTGTGTCTGCTATGTGTAGCGTTAGAGCCGGAAGCAAAAAGATGCATCTGCTACTGTAAAGCAAAGACCGTGAATGGAAAGCTTCTAAGCGTTAACTAAAGTCCTCAAACGTTAGTCACTGTTTTGATTCCTTTTGGTTGGTGCATCTGCTGTAGTGTATCGGCAATTACTCCAACCCTTTCATCATCGCGAATTTAGAATGTCCCAATCGGTCAATCTTACAAATCGCCAACAGCAAGTACTTTGGGCAACCATCCGCCATTATATTGCCACGGCTGAACCTGTTGGCTCCGAAGCGTTGGTCAAGGACTATAACCTGAGCGTCAGTTCTGCCACCATTCGCAACGCTATGGCAGTCCTGGAGAAAGGCGGGTTGCTCTTCCAGCCGCACACGTCAGCGGGGCGCATTCCTTCCGATTCTGGCTACCGTACCTATGTTGATCAATTGATTGTGCCAGCCAATGACTTAACGCAACAGGTGGCACACTTACTGAACGATCGCCTGAACTCTGAAGACTGGAGTTTTGAGGCACTGCTGCGGGGTGCCGCACAGATTTTGGCAACTGTAGGCGGCTACATTAC
>JACMKO010000414.1 GCA_014380065.1 Leptolyngbya sp. ES-bin-22
ATGGCAGAAGCTGCCGTATATGGCGATATTTTTATCACTGTCACAGGTAACAAGCATGTGATCCGTGGTGAACACTTTGAAGCCATGAAAGACGGCGCGATCGTCTGCAACTCTGGTCACTTCGATATCGAAATCGACCTCAAGGCATTGGGCGCACAGGCAACCGCTGTTAAAGATGTGCGTAACTTTACCCAAGAATATCGCCTCAAGAGCGGTAAGTCGGTTGTCGTATTGGGCGAAGGTCGCTTGATCAATCTGGCAGCAGCCGAAGGGCACCCCAGCGCCGTGATGGATATGAGCTTTGCTAACCAGGCATTGGCGTGTGAATATCTAGTCACAAACAAAGGCAAGCTGGAACCAGGCATCCATTCGATTCCGGTAGAGGCTGATAAGGAAATTGCTCGCCTGAAGCTACAGGCAATGGGCATTGCGATCGACTCACTCACTCCAGAACAAGTGGAGTACGCTAACTCCTGGACATCAGGTACCTGATCGCGCAAGGTTTGAATTTTCTTCTAGGGCTGGCACTGCCAAACCCCTACATTATCTAAAGACTTGCAGGGGCGTAGTGATGCTACGCCCTTTTGTTTGTCGTTCAGTGTTGAGCATCCAGATGTACCGAACTCTACTACTACCTACGTTCGGCTCTTGAATAGTACTTCGGGATCTTCGAGTTCGGCGTAGTCAATAAACGGTTTTGAGCGTGGTTCGCTCGTGTTAAAGCGAGCAAGGACTTCAGGATGAATTGGGTCTAATGCGCGCGATCGCTGGCTCACATAAAAGGTGAAGTTGATGCTGCCAACGCGAATCCGATCGCCATCTTTAAGCACATGACGCTGCTGAATGCGATCGCCATTCACAAACGAGCCGTTCATACTGTTTAGATCAATCAACTGAAAGCCCACGCCCTGGATGTATAAAATCACCGCATGACGACGAGACATCGCACGGTCTCTCAACGGGATGGCGGCTTCGCGGTTGCGCCCGATTGTCCAGACCATCTGAGGTTGAGCCAGGGTCTGCGATTCATCAGGCAAATTGGTAATGATAAATGCCTGCTTTCCCTGCACGACTCCCTGAATATATTTCAGCGGTTCAGAGGGCGCTTCAGTACTAACAGCTTCTGGTTCGCTGGCTGGAAAGTCCATCATCAGGGTGGCAACTTTAGCAAACGCAGCATCATCCCCCTCGGCAAACTCATCAGAAGATTCCGCCTGAGTTGCCGAAGGAGAAACCTGATCTACTACGTGGCACGGATCAGCTTGCTGCCTTTGATGTTCAAATGAGCTAAGTTTCGGGTTCATGCGTATATTCTAAACGATGGGTGTGTGACGATTTTCGGATTTAGCCTAGGATGCCCTCGGAGACCGCCGGGTCTAACGGAACCTTGCCTTACAGTGGACAGAAGCCTAACTGTCACGAGTAACTCAATGTCTAAGAACCTGTTTGAAAAGTTTTAGGACAGCCTACCCAGCGTAAGTTTTAGGCTTTAAGCGTCGCACCATGAGATGCACCATAGCGGCATAAAGCATCACTTCGCTAGTGGTCGCCAAACATTCATAGTCTTTGCTCAAGCGGCGATAATGCCCAAACCAGGCGTAGGTGCGCTCCACGACCCACCGTTTGGGAATCACGGTAAAACCCGGTTCCTGATCGGTGCGTTTGAGGTGTTCCAACGTCCAACCAAACTGCTGGGCAATTTTGGCGATGAAATCCTTGCCAGCAAAAGTACTGTCTACCCAAATGAGTTGTAAGCAGGTCCAGAAGTGAGCATGAAAGGTGGCGAGCAATTCCATGCCGCTATGGTCAGAACGTCCCGCGCCATGCACACAGGCCGCGAGCAGCAAGCCCATCGTATCGACCAAAATGGTGCGTTTGCGACCTTTCACCTTCTTGCCCCCGTCAAAGCTGATGTCCTCGCCACCACGGGCAGTCTTGACGGACTGGCTATCGACACTCCCAGCACTTGGTTCAGCCTGCCGCCCTGCTTGCAGCCGTAGTTGCACACGTAAAGCGGCATTCAATCGGTGCCAAGTGCCATCGCGCTCCCAGGCTCGAAAGTAGGTATACACACTCTGCCACCGAGGCAGGTCATGAGGCATCGCCCGCCATTTAATCCCATTGGAAAGCAAATAAAAGATCGCGTTTACCACCTCCCGCAGATCCAATGTGCGCGGTCGCCCACCAGTTTTAGCCGCAGGCAAAGAGGGGGCAAGACATTCCCATTGGTCATCACTGAGGTCTGTGTCGTATGCTAGTCGTGTCATTGGGGGTCGCCGATAGACCCCTTTACTCTACCTGACTACCTTTTCAAACAGGTTCTAAAAGTAAAATAACGATAACAACGAACGTGAGCTTTCGCTGAACGATTGCTTATAGCTTAATTGATCACAAGCACAAAAGCACATTGAATTTTCCTTCCTACATAAACTTTCTGATAAAG